>NZ_JAFLNG010000479.1 GCF_017427025.1 Streptomyces sp. FH025 | reverse complement strand
GGGTCGGTCGCTCAGGCGTGGGCGAGGATGTACTCCACCGCGTCGCCGACGGTCTTCAGGTTCTTGACCTCGTCGTCCGGGATCTTGACGTCGAAGCGCTCCTCGGCGGCCACGACGACCTCGACCATGGACAGCGAGTCGACGTCCAGGTCGTCGGTGAAGGACTTGTCGATCTGGACGTCCTCGGTCGGGATGCCGGCGATCTCGTTGACGATCTCGGCGAGACCTTCCAGGACCTCGTCCTTGGTAGCCATACTGGCTGCTCCTCTTCGGTGTTGAACGTGTCCGACCGGCGGCCGAACACAGGCTTGTGGATGGTTGGGGCGAAACGCGCCTAAGGGAGCGTAACGACTGCCGCGGCGTACACGAGACCCGCCCCGAACCCGATGATCAGCGCCAGGTCGCCACTGTGGGCCTCGCCGCTCTCCAACATGCGCTCCATCGCCAGCGGGATGGAGGCGGCGGAGGTGTTGCCGGTCTCGGCGATGTCCCGGGCGACCGGCACCGACTCCGGCAGCTTGAGCGCCTTGATCATGGCGTCGGTGATCCGCATGTTGGCCTGGTGCGGGATGAAGGCGCCGAGCTGGTCGGCGGTGATCCCGGCGGCGTCCAGCGCCTGCTGGGCCACCTTGGCCATCTCCCAGACCGCCCAGCGGAAGACCGGCTGGCCGTCCATCCGCAGGGCCGGCCACTTGGTCTCCTCGCCCGCGCCGTTGACCGCGTCGGGCTTGGCGAAGGCGGTGTCCCAGGCCTGGGTCTGGGTGATCAGGTCGGCCTGCGAGCCGTCCGAGCCCCAGATCAGCTTGCCGATGCCGGGAGTGTCGGAGGGGCCGACGACCGCGGCGCCGGCGCCGTCGCCGAAGATGAACGCGGTCGAGCGGTCCGACCGGTCGGTCAGGTCGCTGAGCCGCTCGACGCCGATCACGAGCACGTACTCGGCGTTGCCGCCGCGGATCATGCCGTCGGCCAGGCCCAGGCCGTAACCGAAGCCGGCGCAGGCGGCCGAGATGTCGAAGGCCGGGGCGGTGCCGCAGCCGAGCCGCTCGGCGATCTCGGTGGCGATCGCGGGGGTCTGCTTGAAGTGCGAGACGGTGGAGACGATCACGCCGCCGATCTGGTCGGGGGAGATCCCGGCCTGCGCGATGGCCTTGCCGGCGGCCTGCACCGACATCTCGGAGACGGTCTCCTCCGGGCCGGCCCAGCGGCGCTCGGCGATTCCGCTGCGGGTGCGGATCCACTCGTCCGAGGAGTCGATCCACTCCAGGACCTCGGAGTTGGGGATGACCCGGGCCGGTCGGTAGCCGCCGACGCCGTGGATGCGCGAGAACTGGGCGCCGATGGCGGGGCGGATCTGGGGCTTGGTCATGCCTGGGTCTCCTGCTCCTGACCGCCGTGCTCCGCGATCAGCTCGCGGGCCTTGTCCAAGTCGGCGGGGGTCTTGAGGGCGAGCGTGGCCACACCCTTGAGGTTTCGCTTGAGCAGCCCGGTGAGGGTGCCCGCGGGGGACAGCTCGATCACGGCCGTCGCGCCCAGCTGTCCGAGGGTCTCCATGCAGAGGTCCCAGCGGACCGGGTTGGAGACCTGCGACACCAGGCGCGAGAGCACCTCGGCGCCGGAGTCCACGACCTCGCCGTCCTTGTTGGAGACGAAGCGGACCTGCGGGTCGGCCACCGTCAGGGTCGGGGCCAGCTTGGCCAGCCGCTCGACGCCGGGAGCCATGTGCTCGGTGTGGAAGGCGCCGGCCACCTTCAGGGCGATCAGCTTGGAGCCGACCGGCGGGTCCGCCCTCAGTGCCTCCAGCTGGACCAGCGTGCCGGCGGCGACGATCTGGCCGCCGCCGTTGTTGTTGGCCGCGGTCAGGCCGTGTTCGGCCAGCTTCGCCGCGACGACTTCGGAGTCGCCGCCGAGCACGGCGATCATGCCGGTCTCGGTGACGGCGGCGGCCTCGGCCATCGCCCGGCCGCGCTCGCGGACGAAGGCCAGCGCGTCGTGGGCGCTGAGCACCCCGGCGCCGGCGGCGGCGGTGATCTCGCCGACGCTGTGGCCCGCGACGGCGCCGACCAGCTTGCGGGCGACGTCCTCGTTCGGGAACAGTTCACGGGCGGTCACCAGGCCGGCCGCGACCAGCAGCGGCTGGGCGACGGCGGTGTCCTTGATCTCCTCGGCGGACGCCTCGGTGCCGGCGTGCACCAGGTCGAGCCCGGCGACCTCCGACCAGCCGCGCAGGCGGTCGGCGACACCATCGAGTTCCAACCAGGGGTTGAGGAAGCCGGGGGACTGGGCACCCTGTCCAGGGGCGACGATTACGAGCACGGTTCAACCCTCTCTCGCCAGGCGCCCAGGGGCGGGTAGGCGACGGTAACGAAGAAAACCATCCGGGATTGTATGGTCCCTACATTCCGGCTCAGCTCGGCTCTCCGGCGGCGGTGAGTCGGCCGAGGGCCAGTGCGATCCGCAGAGTGAACGCCGAACGCACGTCGGAGGGGGCGTACCCCGTGACATCGGTCACACGTCGTAGCCGGTAGCGCACCGTGTTGGGGTGGACGAAGAGCATCCGCGCCGCTCCCTCCAGCGAGGACGCCTGCTCCAGGTAGACACTCAGCGTCTCCAGCAGGGCGGAGCCGGCCTCGTCCAGCGGTGTGTAGATCTCCTCCACCAGCTGGCGGCGTGCGGCCTGGTCCCCGGCCAGCGCGCGCTCGGGCAGCAGGTCATCGGCCAGCACCGGGCGGGGCGCGTCCGGCCAGGCGGCGCAGGCGCGCAGGCCGGCCGCGGCGGCGTGCGCCGAGCGGGTCGCCGACAGCAGGTCCGGCACGGTCGGGCCGATCACCACCGGGCCCGACGCGAACTGGCCGATCAGCGCCCGGGCGGCGTGCACCGGCTCCTTGTCGCCGCCGACCACGACCACCAGGCGCTTGCCCAGCACCCCGGTCAGCACGTTCAGCTTGGCGTACCGGGCGGCCCGGCGGATCGCCTCGACCACCAGCTCGCTGTCACCGTCGGGCGCGCTGCCCATCACCACCCGCACCTGGCTGGGCTGCCCCCAGCCGAGCGCGGCGGCCCGGGAGAGCACGCCCTCGTCGGCGTCGCCGGAGAGCAGCGAGTTGACCACCAGCGCCTCCAGCCGGGCGTCCCAGGCGCCGCGCGCCTCCGCGGCCTGGGCGTACACCTGGGCGGTGGCGAAGGCGATCTCCCGGGCGTAGACCAGCACGGACTCGCGCATGTCCGCCTCGTCGCCGGGGGCGGCCACCTCCTCGATGGCCTCCTCCATCACCTCGATCGTGGTGCGGATCAGTTCGACGGTCTGGCGCAGGGTGATCGCCCGGGTCAGCTCGCGCGGGGCGGTGCCGAAGACGTCGGTGGAGATCGCCTGGGCGGCGTCGGGGTGGCGGTACCACTCGGTGAAGGCGGCGATGCCGGCCTGGGCGACCAGACCGATCCAGGAGCGGTGCTCCGGAGGCATCCGCCGGTACCAGCCGAGCTGGTCGTCCATCCGCGCGATCGCGGCGCTGGCCAGCTTGCCCGAGGACTTCTCCAGCCGCTTGAGCGTCGCCGCCCGGCGCTCGGCCCGCTCGGCGGCGTTTCTGCGCTCCTGCGCCGTCAGACGGGGAGCCGCCCGGCCGGGGCGGTCCCGGGCGGTCCGGGGAGCGGGGCTCTTCCCGGTCGGTTCGGCTGCGGGACTGGGTTCGCTCTGGGAGTTCTCGGAAGCGGCTGGCACAGGGACAAGACTGCCTCACGTCGATGACTGCTCGCGCACACCCCCCGGTGGAGCGGCGCGGTGGCAAGGGTCACACCCGCTACGGTGGAGGCGTGACCGACGCCGCTGACCGCCCCCGTGCCGACCTGCGCCGCACCGCCGAGCGCTACCGCTCCACCCCGGCCGAGGGCGTCGAGACCCGCCACGCGTTCTCCTTCTCCGGTCACTACGACCCGAAGAACACGCACTTCGGTGCGCTGCTCGCGTGCAACGAGGAACTCCTCGCCCCCGGCGCCGGGTTCGAGGAGCACAAGCACCGGGACACCGAGATCCTCACCTGGGTACTGGAGGGCGCGCTGGCCCACCGGGACTCGTACGGCCACAGCGGGGTGGTCCGCCCGGGCATGGTCCAGCACCTCAGCGCGGGCTCCGGCGTCACCCACACCGAGCGCAACGTCGGCGGCGCCACCGGGCCGGTGCGCTTCGTCCAGATGTGGCTCCAGCCCGACGAGTTCGACGCCGCCCCCGCGTACGGCCTGCGCAAGGTGGAACCGGCGCACGACGGGTTGACGCTGCTCGCCTCCGGGCTGGAGCGCGACGCCGGGACGGACGCCCTGCGGCTGCGCCGCGGCGACGCCGCGCTCTGGCTGGCCACCGCCGGCCCGTGGCAGCCGCTGCCGCAACTGCCCGAGGCCCCCTGGCGGTACGCCCACCTGACGGCCGGCACGCTGGGCTACCGGACGGTCCCGGGGCCCAAGGGCGGCGGCCGCTCGATGGTCCCGGGCGACAGCGTGCGGATCACCGGGGAGGCCTTCGCCGACCCGACGGCGGGCGAGACCGGCGCCGAACTCCTGCTCTGGGAGATGCACTCGCCGGTCTCGTACGGCTAGGCGCGCAGCTCCGCGAGGACGGCGTCGGACAGCTGGGGCCAGACCTCGACGGCCCAGGGGCCGAAGTCCCGGTCGGTGAGGGCGATGCAGGCCACGTCGGCCCGCGGGTCGACCCACAGGAAGGTGCCGGACTGGCCGAAGTGGCCGAAGGTCTCGGGGGAGTTGGCGGTGCCGGTCCAGTGCGGGCTCTTGCCGTCGCGGATCTCGAAGCCGAGGCCCCAGTCGTTCGGGCGGCGGTGGCCGTAGCCGGGCAGCACGCCGTTGGTGCCCGGGAAGGCGACCTCCCGGGTGGCCCGGTGGAGGGTGGAGGCGTCCAGCAGCTTGGGCGACTGGAGTTCGGCGGCGAACCGGGTGAGGTCGGCGACGGTGGACAGGCCGCCGGCCCCGGCCGGGGACTTGTGCGCGGTGTTGAGCACGGTGTCGGTCATGCCCAGCGGCTCGAACACCGCCTCGGCGACGTACCGGTGGAACGCGATCCCGGCGGCCTCGGACAGCGTGCGGGCCAGGGCGTCGAAGCCGGCGTTGGAGTACAGGCGGCGGTTGCCGGGCTCGGCGTAGACCCGGTCCTCGTCGAAGCCCAGGCCGGAGGTGTGGGCGAGCAGGTGGCGCACGGTCGAGCCGGGCGGGCCGGCCGGGTCGTCCAGCTCGAACACACCCTCCTCGACCGCGACCAGGGCCGCGTACGCGCTGAGCAGCTTGGTCACCGACGCCAGCGGGAAGAGGTGCTGCTGCGGCCCGTGCGCGCCCAGCACCGCACCGTCCGACCCCCGGACCACCGCCGCCGCGGCGTGGGGCACCGGCCAGTTCTCGATCATCCGCAAGCTCTCCATGCGTTCGACTCTAGCCGGGTTGCGGGAGTGCCCGGATGGGAGGCTTGCTTGGAGTGCACTCCAACTCGGTAGCGTCATCGACGTCGCACAGGACAGGTCGCACAGGACAGGGGAAGCGATCCATGGCCACACCCGCGCCCGCGGCCGGTCCGCGCAGCTGTTCCGAGGTGTTCAACAGCCCGGTCGGCGACCCGGACCGGACCGCGCGGCACACCATCGGCGAGGTCGCCGCGGCCAGCGGCCTGACCGCGCACACGCTGCGCTGGTACGAGCGGATCGGCCTGCTCGACCCGGTCGACCGCGCGGCCGGCGGCCAGCGCCGCTACTGCGACGCCGACCTGCACCGGCTGGCGTTCCTGGGGCGGCTTCGGCTGACCGGCATGTCGGTGGCCGACATGCTCAGGTACGTCGACATGGCCCGCCGCGGCGAGCAGACCTACGGGGAGCGGCGGCAGCTGCTGGAGGCGCAGCGCGAGGAGGTCCGGCAGCGGATCGCCGACCTCCGGGCCACCCTGTCCGTCCTCGACTACAAGATCGATCTCTATGCCGGGAAGGCCGCCGACACCACCGGCGCCCCCGCGCAGTGACGGAACCA
>NZ_JAFLNG010000478.1 GCF_017427025.1 Streptomyces sp. FH025 | reverse complement strand
GCCGGTGTGGTGAGTCGAGGGCGGGTCATTCTTGGTCCAATCGACGCGTCCAGAAAGGCCCGCCCGCCGTGACCCAGCCGTTCGAACTGCCGTCCTTCTACGTGCCGCACCCGGCACGGCTCAATCCCCATCTGGACGAGGCGAGGGCCCACTCCACCGAATGGGCCCGGGAGATGGGGATGTTGGAGGGGTCGGGCATCTGGGACCAGGCCGACCTGGAGGCCCACGACTACGGTCTGCTGTGCGCCTACACCCACCCCGACGCCTCCGCCGAGGCGCTGTCGCTGGTCACCGACTGGTACGTCTGGGTCTTCTTCTTCGACGACCACTTCCTCGACATGTACAAGCGCACCAACGACCGGGAGGCGGGCAAGGCGCACCTCGACCGGCTGCCGCTGTTCATGCCGGCCGATCCGGCCACCCCGGTGCCCGAGCCGGAGAACCCGGTCGAGGAGGGCCTGGCCGACCTGTGGCGGCGTACCGTTCCGGCGATGGGCGAGGACTGGCGGATCCGCTTCGCCGGGAGCACCCGCAACCTGCTCGACGAGTCGCTGTGGGAGCTCGCCAACATCAACGCCGGCCGGGTCGCCAACCCGGTGGAGTACATCGAGATGCGCCGCAAGGTCGGCGGCGCGCCGTGGTCCGCGCAACTGGTCGAGTACGCGGCGAACGCCGAGGTGCCGCAGGAGGTTTCAGGCTCGCGCGCGCTGCGGGTGCTGATGGACGCCTTCTCGGACGGTGTGCACCTGCGCAACGACATCTTCTCGTACCAGCGGGAGGTGGAGGACGAGGGCGAGTTGAGCAACGGCATCCTGGTGCTGGAGCGCTTCCTGGAGTGTTCCACCCAGGAGGCCGCCGAGGCGGTCAACGACCTGCTCACCTCGCGGCTCCAGCAGTTCGAGAACACCGTGTTCACCGAACTGCCGGTGCTGTTCGCGGAGACCGGGCTCGACCCGGCGGGCCGCGCGCGGGTGATGGCGTACGTCAAGGGCCTTCAGGACTGGCAGTCCGGCGGGCACGAGTGGCACCTGCGGTCCAGCCGCTACATGAACGGCGGTGGTACGGGGGCGGGTTCGGCCGCCGAGGTGGCGCCGGGCACCGGTGGCGGGCTCCCCGGGGTGCCCGGCTCCGGCAACTGGTGGGACCAGTACGCGATCGGCGGGATCGGCACCTCGGCGCTGGACATCCTGCGCAAGGGGGCCGACAGCCCCCCGGTCGACACCGCGCCGGAGCGGCGGCGGGCCAGGTCGCACGCCCATGTGCCGTACCAGGCCGTGGGGCCGGTCCAACTGCCGGAGTTCAGGCTGCCGTTCGCCCTCTCGCTGAGCCCGCACCTGGACGGCGCGCGGGACCGGGTGGTCGAGTGGGCCGAGCGGGTCGGCCTGCTGTCCGAGCACCCCGGCGTGCCCGGCTCCGGCATCTGGGACGCCGAGTCGATGCGCGACTACGACCTCGCGCTCTGCGCGGCCGGCCTCCAACCGGATGCCACCGCCGACCAACTCGACATCTCCTCGGCCTGGTTGGCCTGGGGAACCTGGGCCGACGACTACTTCCCCAAGGTCTTCGGCCGCACCCGGGACCTTGCCGGCGCCAAGGCCGCCAACGCGCGGCTGCCGCTGTTCATGCCGCTGGACGGCGGCCCGGCGCCAGAGCCGGCCAACGCGCTGGAGCGCGGCCTCGCCGACATCTGGGAGCGCACCGCCGGCCCGATGACCGTCGAGGCCCGGGGCCGGCTGCGCGAGGCCGTCGAGGTGATGACGGCGAGCTGGATCTGGGAGCTGAGCAACCAGATCCAGCACCGCATCCCGGACCCGGTCGACTACCTGGAGATGCGCCGCTCCACCTTCGGCTCCGAACTCACCACCGCCCTCAGCCGCATCGGCCACGGCCGGGCCGTACCGGAGGAGGCGTACCGGCACGGCTCGATGCGCGCGTTGGAGAACTCCGCCATGGACTACGCGGCCATGGTGAACGACCTCTTCTCGTACCAGAAGGAGGTCGAGTACGAGGGCGAGCTGCACAACGTCGTCCTGGTGGTGCAGAACTTCTTCAACTGCGACTACCCGTCGGCGGTCCGGATCGTCGACGACCTGATGCACTCGCGGCTGGACCAGTTCCAGCACGTCGCGCAGAAGGAACTCCCGGTGCTGTACGAGGACTTGGGGCTCGGCGAGGAGGCCAGGGAGGTGCTCGGCGGGTACGTCCGGGAGCTGGAGAACTGGCTCGCCGGCGTGCTGAACTGGCACGAGGGCTGCCGTCGGTACCGGACCGAGGACCTGGAGCGGCACTTCGGCGCCGAGCGGGACCTCGCGGCGTCCGTCCGGGACCGGGCGGCGAACGCGTCCGCGCCCGCGACGGAGGCCCCCGAGCCGCGCACCGGTACGGTGCCGCTCGGCCCGACCGGCCTCGGCACGGCCTCGCTGCGTCTGTCGTCGAACTGAGGCGGCGGGCCGAGCCGGCCGTCGCCGGAGCACCCGCGCGGGCCCTTCCCGCGCGGGTGCGCGCCGCCGTGGCTAGGCTGGCGAGTCGGGGGCCGCGTGCGCCTTCCGGCGCGCGTCCACAGCCACGGACGAGGGCGGAGAGATGGCTGCGCTACCTGAGGGCACACCCTGTTGGGCCAATGCGACGGTCACCGACCTGGAGGGCGCCAAGGCCTTCTACGGTGACGTACTCGGCTGGACCTTCGGCGAGAGCTCGCCGCAGTACGGCAACTACACGCAGGCGTACTCGGACGGCAAGGCGGTGGCCGCGCTCGTGCCGTCGATGCCCGGCCAGCAGGCGCAGGCCGCCTGGTGCCTGTACCTCGCCTCGCCGGACGCCGCCGCCACCGCCGAGCGGATCCGCGGCAACGGCGGCGAGGTGGTCATGGGGCCGATGCAGGTCGGCGACTTCGGCACGATGGTGATCGCCACGGACCCGGGCGGCGTCGCGTTCGGCGTCTGGCAGCCCGGGGCTCACGGCGGCTTCGAGCGGCAGGACGCGCCCGGCTCGTACAGCTGGGCCGAGATCATCACCCGCGAGCCCGCGAAGGCCGACGCCTTCTTCCCGGCGGTCTTCCCGTACGGCGTGCGGAAGATGGACTCCGAGGAGTTCGACTACCGGATGTTCCAGGTCGGCGACCGGCCGGTGCTGGGCCGGATGAGTGCGGAGGGCGACTTCCTGCCGCCCGAGGCGCCCTCGTACGTGAACGTCTACTTCGCGGTGGACGGCACCGACGCGGCGATCGAGCGGCTGACGAAACACGGCGGCAAGGTGTACTTCGGGCCGGTGGACAGCCCGTTCGGCCGGTTCGCGGCGGTGGGCGACCCGCAGGGCGCGGCCTTCGGGCTCATCGACCTCGGCCGGACCGCCGGCGAGCGGCCGACGACGGTGGGCGTCTGATGGGGGAGCGCGAGGAACTCGTCGAAACCCTGGAGAAGCACCGCGGCCTGCTGCGGCACACCGCCCGCGACCTCACCGACGAGCAGGCGGCCCGGCGCACCACGGCCAGCGAGCTGTCCCTGGGCGGGCTGGTCAAGCACGTGACCGCGGTCGAGGGGGTCTGGACGCGGTTCATCACCGGCGGCGCGGAGGCGATGGGCAGCGGCGACGGGGACTGGGCGTCGCAGTTCCGGATGGCGGAGGGCGAGACGCTGGCCGGGCTGCTGGCCGAGTACGAGCGGGTGGCGCGGGAGACCGACGAACTGGTCCGCGACTTCCCCGACCTCGACCTCGCCCACCCGCTGCCGTCGGCGCCCTGGTTCGAGGCGGGGGCGAGCTGGTCGGCCCGGCGGGTGCTGCTGCACCTGATCGCCGAGACCGCGCAGCACGCCGGGCACGCGGACATCATCCGGGAGTCGCTGGACGGGGCGAAGTCGATGGGGTGAGCGGGCTCAGGACGCCTCGGCGGACGCCCCGACGGACGCCCCGACGGACGTCCCGACGGACGCCTCGGCGGACGCCTCGACGCCGAGGAGTTCGCGCAGTGCCCGGCCGCCGTCCGGGGTGACCCGCAGGGCCCGGCCGGAGCCGATCCGCTCCACCCAGGCGCGGTCCAGGGCGGTGCGGCAGAGCGCCGCGCCCAGCGCCCCGCCGAGGTGGCTGCGGCGCTCCGTCCAGTCCAGGCAGTCGCGCACCAGCGGGCGCCCGCCGGGGCGGCCCGCGCGCGGCGGCAGCTCGATGGACTGCGCGGCCAGCCAGGCGTGGCCGCGCTCGGTGACGGCGAGCCCGGCGTCGGCGCTGACCAGGCCGCGGGTGAGCAGCGCCTCGGCGACGGCCACGCCGAGCCGGCCGGCCAGGTGGTCGTAGCAGGTCCGGGCGCGGGCCTCGGCGCTCTGCAAGGTCGCCTCGCGCAGGTTCCGGGGCGTCGGCCGGCCCCCGCGGGCGGCCTCGGCGAAGGTGGTGATGTCCTCCAGCAGGGTGGCGACGGCGGGGGTGGCCAGCCGGACGTAGCGGTGCCGGCCCTGCCGCTCCTCCGCCAGCAGCCCGCCCGCGACCAGCCGGGACAGGTGCTCGCTGGCCGTGGACGGCGCGACGCCCGCCGTCCGGGCGAGCTCACCGGCCGTCCAGGCACGGCCGTCGAGCAGGGCGCTGCAGAAGGCGGCACGGGTGGGGTCGGCGAGCAGGGCGGCGAAGGCGGCGAGGGCCGGGCCGCCGTGGTCCTGGGGCATGTGTCCATGGTCCGGCATACCGCCATCGTCTCCCCGCCACAGTTCGGCCGGGGCCGAAACGAGCCGGGGCGACGATGGCGGCATGAACGATCCCACGGCGATTTCGACGAGGAATTCCCCGGTGAGTCCCACGCTTCCGGGCCGCGAACAGGCCTTCTCCCGGTACGAGGAGGTGACCGCCGCCCTCGCCGATCCGGCGCTGGTCCCGCCGCCCGCCGAGCCCGGCCCGTACGGCACGGTGGCCTGGCTGCGGGCCGCCGTCGCCCGGTTCAGCGCGGGCGAGCCGCACGCCCGGCGCCGGGCGCTGGTGCTGGCCGACCTGGAGCGGCTGGACCCGGGTGCGCTGCGGATCCTGGCGGCGGGCGGCTTCGAGCCGGACGTACGGCTGCGGGTGGTCCGGGCGCTCGCGACGGCGCTCGGGCTGGCCGAGCCGGAGGCCGTCGCCCGGGACGTCAGGGCGGTGGCCCGGGCGTACTTCCGGCCGGAGCCGGACGGTGCCGAGCCAAACGGCGTCGAGCCGGATGACGCCGAGGCGGACGCGGCGGTGGCCCGGCTGCTGCCCGCGATGGGCGACGCCGACGAGGAGACCGCGGCGAACCGGATCGGCCTGCTCGTTCAGGCCTGCGACGCCACCGCGGCCCTGGTCGAGCACGCCCGCCGCGGTACCGGCGGCCTGGCCGCCACCCTGTGGGACGACCCTCCGGTGCGGACGATGCGCCGCGTCGCCGCCCGGGCGACCGAGGTCGGCGGGGTCGCCGTACCGGCGGGGACGCGCGTCCTGCTGGACCTCGCGGCCGCCCAGGAACGGGACGGTCGGGCGGGCCGCGAGTCGCTGACCTTCGGCGCCCCGCCCCGGCTCTGCCCCGGCCGGGCGCACGCGCTGGCCATCGCCGAGGGCATCCTGTACGGCGCCTCCGACCCGGCGGACGGTTCGACGCCGCCCGAGCGGGCGGTGGGGAAGGCCGAACTCGCCGCCCTGATACCGGAGTCGATCGACCGCGTGCTCGCCCTGGCCGCCACCTGGACCTCCTGGGACGGCCGCCCGATCGTCAACGCCGACGGCCGAACCTACACGCCGCACAAGGCCGTTCGCCGCATCACCGACCATCTCGTCGACCACCTGGCCGAGTTGGAGGCCCGGCTGGCCGGCGAGCCGACCGAGCCCGACCGCTGGCACGCCTCCAACGTCACCACCCCGGCCGACCTCGCGCCGTTCACCGCCGCCGACCTGGACGAGGCCCGCAGCCGGCTCACCCGGCTCGGGCGGATCTGGGCCCAGCGGGTCGCGGCGCTGCCGGAGGAGCGACTGGACGAGTCGCCGGGTACGGGCTGGAGCTTCCGTCAGATCGTCTGCCATCTCGCCG
>NZ_JAFLNG010000477.1 GCF_017427025.1 Streptomyces sp. FH025 | reverse complement strand
TCCTGGCCGCGTTCAACAAGGACTTCACGGACTTCCGCTACCTGCACTTCCCGGACGCCGCCAGGGGCCGAGGCTGGCTCTCCGCGATCCTCAACACCGTCGCGACGACCAACGAGACGGAGGACTTCAACGAGCAGTTCTCGCTCGCCCGCAGGGCCTTCGGCCGAGATCCGTCGATCACCACCGTCCGCTGCGGGGTCTCCCTCACCTTCGAGGGCCTGGTGACCGTCGCCAGCAAGCCCGACCAGGTCAAGAAGGACCTCGCCACCTTCAAGGCGTTCTGCGACGGCGCCGCCGCGCGGGCCGAGAAGCTCGGGGACACCGGTGAGAGCGCTCCCGAGAACTGGCTGTTCGGGGCCGGGGCCGGCGACAAGGCCGTGCACGCGGTCCTCATCGTCGCTGCGGACACCGAGGAGCTGCTGAAGGAGAAGCTGAAGAACCTCGACACGGTCGAGCAGACCCACCAGATCACCCGCGTCCACGTCGACGAGGGCCGCACCCTGACGGGCGACCTGAGGGGCCACGAGCACTTCGGCTACAAGGACGGCATCTCCCAGCCCGGCGTCAAGGACTTCCACCGCGAGGACGCCGGCCGCAAGGGCTTCCGCGACAACCACGCCGGGGCCGAGCTGATCGAACCCGGCGAGTTCGTCTTCGGCTACCGGAGCGAACAGGGCGACCGCAAGGCGCCGGCGTGGATGAAGGACGGCTCCCTCCAGGTGGTGCGCCGCCTGCGCCAGGACGTCGCCGGCTGGAACAAGGCCGTGGTGGACGGCGTCAAGGACTTCACCGGGACCATGGACGCCACCCGACTCGGTGCCTGCCTGGTCGGCCGGGCCAAGGACGGCACGCCGCTCGCCCCGGCGGTCAGCGCCGTGACCGGCCTCGGCTCGGACCGCAACGACTTCGACTACGTGAACGACCCCACCGGCCTGCACACCCCCTGGGTCGCGCACATCCGCCGCACCCATCCGCGCGCCTTCGCCGGCATCAACGACAACAAGCCGAAGAGCCACCGCCTGATGCGCCGCGGAATCCCGTACGGCCCCCAGTTCGCGGGCGGCCCGGACGACGGCAAGGACCGCGGGCTGATGTTCGTCTGTTACGGCACCTCGTTGGAGCAGCAGTTCGAACTGGTCCAGCAGCACTGGTCCAACTCCGACACGTTCCCCCCGGGCAAGAGCGAGCCCGACAGGGTGGTCGCCAACGGCTTCGACAAGGTCACCGGCCTCGCCGGCAAGGCCGCGATCGAGCTCGCGGACGGCACCCACGGCACGGTCGACATGAAGCGCTTCGTCCGCACCACGGGCGCGCTCTACGCCTTCACCCCCTCGATCAGCACGCTGAGGCTGCTCGCCGAGGGCAAGGACCTCCCCAACAAGTCCATCGGCTCCTGAGCGGCGAGGAGAAACCATGAGTGAGAACCCCACGGTCGGGGGCACGGCCCGCGACCGCGCCCGCCTGCGAACCTGCCAGGAGCTGGCCCGCGAGCTGCTGCTGGTCGGTCCGGACGGCGAGGACCTGAAGCTGCGCTACCTCGACGTCCTGATCAAGGACGGCATCCCTCGGGCGGAGGAGCCCAAGGACGTGCTGATCGTCGGCGCCGGGATCGCCGGTCTGGTCGCCGGGAAGCTGCTCAAGGACGCCGGGCACCACGTCACCATCCTGGAGGCCAACGCCAGCCGCGTCGGCGGGCGGATCAAGACCTTCCGCGCCACCGGCGACGGGCAGGACGGCCCGTTCTACGACCCGGAGCAGTACGGGGAGGCCGGGGCGATGCGGCTGCCCAGCTTCCACCCGCTCACCCTGGCCCTGGTCGACAGCCTCGGCCTGCGCCGGCAGCTGTTCTACAACGTCGACGTCGACCCCGACACCGGCAACCAGAACGCGCCCGTCCCGCCCGTGGTGTACGAGTCCTTCGAGGACGGCAAGGTCTGGAAGTACGGCGAGGACAGCCCGGACTTCCGCGAGCCGGTCAAGCGCTTCAACAGCTGGATCCGCACCAACCGGACCCAGGTCCGCCGCGGCGAGTACGCCGCCGACCCGTCCAGCGTCAACGAGGGCTTCCACCTCACCGGCGACGAGGCGCGGATCACCGCCGCCGAGATGGTCAACCAGGCGCTGGAGTCGGTCCGCGACTACTACTCGTACATCGAGGACGGCAAGCGGGTCCGCAAGCCGTACGCCGAGTGGCTGGACGGCTGGGCCAGGGTGATCCGCGACTTCGACGGCTACTCGATGGGCCGGTTCCTGCGCGAGTACGCGGGCTTCAGCGACGAGGCCATCGAGGCGATCGGCACGATCGAGAACATGACCTCGCGGCTGCACCTGGCCTTCTTCCACACCTTCCTGGGCCGCAGCGACATCAACCCGGACGCCACCTACTGGGAGATCGACGGCGGCAGCTGGCAGCTGCCCTACGCCCTCGCCGAGGACCTGCGGGACGAGCTCGCAATGGGCGAGCGGATGATCCGGATGGAGTACTGGGACCCGCGCCACGACGGCGGGGCCGGCGAGGACGTCGGACCGAACGGGCCGCAGGTCGCCGTCCACACCGTGCCCGAGGGCGACCCGCAGGCCGAACCCAAGGTCTGGACGGGCGACTTCGCGATCGTCACCGTCCCGTTCTCCGCGCTGCGCTTCGTCCAGGTCGCGCCCCCGTTCTCGTACAAGAAGCGCCGGGCGATCATCGAGACGCACTACGACCAGGCCACCAAGGTGCTGCTGGAGTTCTCCCGCCGGTGGTGGGAGTTCACCGAGGCGGACTGGAAGATCGAACTCGACTCCATCGAGCCCGGCCTGTACGAGTACTACCAGCGGGCCGGCGAGGAGGACGCCGAGGCGGCCTTCGCGGCCGCCCACAACGGCCACCGGCCCCCGCCCAACCTGCCGAAGGTGCTGCTCGGCGCGCACCGCAGCGTGGACTCCGACCGGATCAGCGCGAAGCAGCTGGAGGCCTACCGGCACAGCCCGCTGCACCGGGCGAGCGTGCGCCCCGCCACCGGCTGCTTCGGCGGCGGCTCGACCACCGACAACCCGAACCGCTTCATGTACTACCCCTCGCACGCGGTGCCCGGCAGCGACGGCGGCGGCGTGGTGCTGGCCAGCTACAGCTGGTCGGACGACGCGGTGCGCTGGGACTCGATGGAGGACCACGAGCGCTACGTCCACGCGCTGCGCAACCTCCAGTCGGTGCACGGCCGTCGCATCGAGGTGTTCTACACCGGCTACGGGAAGACCCAGAGCTGGCTGCGCGACCCGTACGCCTTCGGCGAGGCGGCCGTGTACACCCCGCACCAGATGACCAGCTTCCACCTCGACGTGGTCAAGCCGGAGGGCCCGGTGCACTTCGCCGGCGAGCACGTCTCGCTCAAGCACGCCTGGATCGAGGGCGCGGTGGAGACCGCCGTCCGGGCGGCGATCGCCGTGCACGAGGAACCACCGCCACCGCCCCGCGCCGAACCGGAGATCCGTCCCGAGGCGCAGGCCGGCCGGGAGCGCCGACAGGAGGCGATGAGCCGATGAGCCGCAACGACGAATGGACGGTGGGCCGTTACCTGGCCACCAGGCTGGAGCAGCTGGGCATCCGGTACCTGTTCGGGGTGCCGGGCGACTTCCTCGGCCCGTTCCTGACGATCATGCACGACACCACCTCGGTGCGCTGGGTCGGCACCCCGACCGAGATCGGTGCCGGCTACGCCGCAGACGCCTACGCCCGGGTGCGGGCCTCCGAAGCCGACCTCGCGAGCGGCGAGCAGGGCGTCGCCGCCGTCGCCGTCACCTACGGCGTGGGCTCGTTCAGCCTGCTCAACCCGGTCGGCGGTGCGTACGTCGAGTACGTGCCGGTGATCGTGATCAACGCGGCGCCGTCGTACGAGCAGTGGCTCAACTACCAGGCGGTGGGCCTGCTCACCTCGCACATGAGCCAGCGCCGGGAGAGCAACCTGGAGGTCTACCGGCAGGTCACGGTGGACGCGCAGGTGCTCTCCAATCCCGGGCTCGCGCCCTCGCAGATCGACAGCGCGATCATCGCCGGTCTGACCGAGCGCAGGCCGGTCTACCTGGAGGTGATGGACGACCTCTGGAACGCCCCGTGTGCCGCGCCGCAGGGCGAACTCCGGCGCCAGGAGAGGCCGTTCACCAAGAGGAACGAGGCGATGCTCGCCAAGGCGGTCGAAGCCTCGGTCGAGCTGGTCGAACGGTTCGGCACGCCGGTCCTGTGGGCGGGCGAGGAGATCCAGCGCAACCGGCTGGAGCGGGAGCTGGTCTCGCTGGTGGAGCTGACCGGAATCCCGTTCTGCACCACCGTCGGCGCGAAGTCCGTGGTCTCCGAGAACACCCCGGGCTTCATGGGCGTCTACAACGGCAAGGCGAGCCTGCCGGAGGTGCGCAAGGCCTTCAAGGCCGCCGGGTGCAGGATCGGCCTGGGCACCTGGTCGACGTCGAAGAACCTCGCGGGTGAGAAGTCGATCGACGACGACTGGATCGTGGCCGCCCGCGAGGGCGTCAGCGTCGGCGCGCAGTACTTCCCGGAGGTCCAGCTGGCGCGGTTCATCCCGGCGCTGCGTGACGCGCTGGGCATCGCGTTCGGCAAGCGGGCGTTCGAGACCGACCTCTTCGCCCTGGCCCACGCCGAGGACCGGAACGTCCCGGCGAGCACGGCCGCCTTCCTGACCGGACTGAGTGCCGAGGACTACCCCGAGGAACTCACCTACGACGGGTTCTTCCAGCACGTGGACGCCTTCCTGCTGAGCCAGGCGCAGGGCGTCGGCACGGAGGCCACCTCGCCGTTCTCGGTGATCTCGGACGCGGCGTTCGCCCTCCTGGGCTCGATGAACCTGCAGATCGTCGAACGCGGGGGCTTCCTCGCCCAGAACAGCTGGCTGTCCATCGGCTACTCGGTCGGCGCGGCCACCGGTGTGGCGCTGGCCCACCAGCAGCCGCTCAAGCGGCCACTGGTGTTCGTCGGGGACGGCTCGTTCCAGGAGGTCTGCCAGGAGCTGTCCACGCACGTGCGCCACCACCTGCGGCCGGTGGTGTTCGTCCTGGACAACGAGGGCTTCTACGGCATCGAGCAGATGCTGATCAGCCCCTGCTACTACAAGGACAGGCCGTCCGACGGGGCCGACTTCTACAACGTGCTGCACCCGTGGCGGTACGAGAAGCTGGCGGAGGTCTTTGGCTCGGAGAAGGACCGGATGCACGGGCGGGAGCTCACCACCCACACCGAGCTGGAGGCGCTGCTGTCCGAGATCGCCGATCCGGCCGACGAGATCAACCACGGCCCGATCCTGGCCCGCGTCCGGCTCAGCCGACACGACTACCCGCGGGCGCTCCAGTACAAGATCGACGAAAGCTGCCCGTAGCCGCGCCCGACGCCGCAGCGGCCCCGGTCCTCGGACCGGGGCCGCCGCGCGTTGCGAGACTCTCCGAGTGAAGAGCCGGAGCGAGGCCGCCCGATTGGCGGCTCACCGGCTGCCTGATGGCACATCAGGCACATACGTTTGAGTCCGGTGCTCACGGCGGCGCTCCTGCCCGGAGTTCATCCACTACTTGTCACGGACCACGAAGCCAGAGGAACAGTCATGCGCCTCACCCGCTGCACTCTCGCCGTCTCGACGATGGCGGTTTCCGCCTCGGCCTTCGGCCTGCCCCTCCTCCTCACGGACTGGATGCCCCAGCGTGCCGACGCCGGGCAGGTCCGCGTGGTCAGCGCTCTCGACACCGTGCGGAGCGAAGCCGAATTACTCCCACCGCCCGCCACGTATCCGGGCCCACGGGACTCGGTACCTCCCTGTTCCAGCTACGGCGGCCCCTACTGCGGCTGGGTGAGGACGTACTGGGGCGGCTGCGATTGGGACTGGGGCCTGAGCTACGGGTTCAAGAACCCCGACCTGCTCTGCTTCCACGACCCCCGCCCGAAGCCCACGGACACGCCCAGCGCCGCGGCGACCCCCAGCGCCTCTGCCACGTCCAGCCCTTCGGCCAAGCCCAGCAGCGCTCCGTCGCACCCGGC
>NZ_JAFLNG010000476.1 GCF_017427025.1 Streptomyces sp. FH025 | reverse complement strand
ACCACGCGCACCTGTGGGACCTGCTGCACGGGCAGGCCTCCGGGGACCTGCTGTTCAACTGGAACAGCGGCTACGGCGTCCCGTTCCTCGCCGACTTCTTCGCCTACCTGATGAACCCGCTCTCCTGGCCGACCGCGCTGCTCCCCCGCGACCAGGGACAGCTCGCCGTCCTCCTGGTCACCCTCGCCACCATCGGCCTCGGCACCGCCCTGATGGCCCACCTGCTCGGCCGCCTGCACCCCGGCCCCCGGTGGCTGCGGGTGCTCGCCGCCGTCGGGTACGGGCTGTGCGCCTGGGTGCTCGACGTGGGCGGGGCCGCACCGATGTGGCTCTGGGGCCTGGTGTCGCTGCCGCTGCTCGGCCTGGTCGGGGACTGGTGCCTGCACGAGCGGCGCTGGGTGGCCGGCGCGCTGTGCGTGACGCTCGCCTGGGCGGGCAACCTGTACACCGCCGCGCTGGCCACCCTGGTGGCCGGACTCCTGTTCGCCGTCCGCCTGTTCGCCACCCCGCGGGCGTTCCGGCACCGGGTCCGGGCAACCGGGCGGGCGGTCACCCTGACCGTCACCGGGGTGCTGCTGGCCTCCCCGGTGCTGTTCGTCGCGGTCCGGGCCGCCCGCCGCGCCCAGCCCGAGTCCCCGGTGCAGCCGCTCGGCCCGTCCGGGCTCGGCGCGCACCTCGCGCAGCTGCTGCCCACCGGCTACGGCGGGCGGCCGCTGCCGGACGTGTCGATCGGGGTGCTCGGGCTGCTGCTGGTGTGCGGGCTGCCGTTCAACCGCCGGGTGCGGATCCGCGAGCGGGCGGCCTGGTGCGCGGCGCTGCTGCTGGTGGTGCTCACCTTCCTCTGGACCCCGACCGTGCTGGTCTGGCACGGCCTGGCGATCCCGGCCGGCGGGCCGTACCGGATCGCCTTCGTGCTCAGCGGGCTGCTGGTGCTGGCGGGCTGGGTGTCGCTGGCCCACCGGCCGGACCTCCTCACCCTGCTGGGCGGCGCCGCCCTGGTGGCGCTGATCGCCGTGCCGGCGGCGGCCCGGCTCTCGGTCGACGCCTCCACCTGGGTGCTGCTGGGCGTCGGCGGCGGCGCCGTGCTGGCCGCGCTACGGCTCCTGGACCGCCGGCACACCGACCGCCGGGCGAACGCCGTCGCCACCTGGGTGCTGGGCGGTGTGGTGCTCGGCAACGCCGTCTGGTCCGGGTACGCGGCGCTCGGCGCGGCCCCCGACGACGGCTTCTCCCCGGCCGCCGCCCGGGCCGGGTACGCGGCCGTCCGCGCGGGCTCCGACTGGCCGGACGGGCGCAGCGACCCCGGCCCGCACGCCTTCACCCCCAACGACCCGCTGCTCCTGAACGGCCAGGGCGGCGGCTACTTCAGCGGCTACCTGCCGACCGTCGCCGCTCTGCTGCCGCACGACCTCGGCGCGGGCTGGACGGCTGGCGGGCGGCAGACCGCGAGCGTCACCGACCCGGTCGGGCAGGCGCTGTTCGGGGTCCGCGCCCACCTGGACGATGCCCACCTGGACGACGGCCCGCCGCCGCACGGCTTCACCGCCGTACGGGCGGCCGCGCCACCGCTGGTCACCGTGCTGCCGCCGGGCGCCCGGCCGGACACCTCCTCGGTCTGGTCCCGGCAGGAGTCGCTGCTCGGCAGCCAGGTGTACGACGCCCCGCTGCCCGTCCCGGTCGGCGGCCCGACGCCCACCCTGCACGGCACCAGCGGCTGGTCGGTGCCGGGCGGCGACGAGGGCACGGTGTTCACCGCCGCCTGCACGCCGGGCGGGACGGCCTTCTTCCACGGGGTCTGGTACCGCGGCACGGTCAGCGGCCTCGGCACCAGCTACCGCAGCGAGGGCGAGCAGCCCACCACGGCGGTGGCGATCCACCGGCTGGGGACCGTCCCGGCGGACGGCGTGGTCCGGGTGACGCTGCGCCCGGACGGGGTGAGCCAGGTCCCCGCCCGCCCGATCGGCTGCCTGCGGGCCGGCGCCCTGGAGGCCGCCGTCGCCCGCCTGGCCGCCACCGGCGCCACCCACGTCGAGGCCGGCGGGCACACCGTCACGGCGACCCTCCCGGCGGGCTCCACCGGCACGGCGCTGCTCTCCGTCCCGGCCACCGAGGGCTGGACCTGCGCGGCCGGCGGCGGTCGCGCCGCGGCGCCCACCCCGGTCCTCGGCATGATCGGCATGCCGCTCGGCGCGGGCGCCGACCGGATCGCCTGCTCCTTCCGCCCGCCCGGCCTCACCGAGGGCCTCACCGTGACCTCCGGCACCGCCGCCGTCCTCGCCCTCGTCTCGGTCTTCGCCCTGCTCTCCCGCCGACGCCCCGCCCACACCCCGCGTCGCGAACGCCGGAGGGCGGCCCGCCGGTCGCCCGGCGAACCGCCCTCCGGCGACTTCAGGGCAGAGTGACCACCTGCGCCCGCCGGTCCGCCGGGTTGAGGTGGTGCAGCAGCAGGAGCCGTGAGCCGTCGCCCGCCGCCCGGTGGACGTCGAGGACGGTGCCGGGGCCGGCCGGGGCCGCCACGGCGGTGGGGCCGTTGAGGCCGGCCCGGACGGTGAGGGCCGGGTGCAGCACGTCCACCGGCACGCTCGGCCGGGTGCCGCGCAGGCCGATGGCGGCGTAGGCGTCGGCCGGGTCGGGAGTGCCGGGGGCGACGTCACCGGTCCAGACGCCGTAGTGGACGATGCTGTGGCCCGGGCCGACGCCGGGCAGGGCGCCCAGCCGGACGGGCAGGACCAGGACGTCGCTGTCCAGCAGCCCGGTGTCGACGTCTCCCCAACGGGCGTTGAGCGGCTGCACGTCGAGTTCGGCGCCGGTGCGGGCGTCCAGGGCGCGGGAGACCAGGACGTCGCTGCCGCGCAGCCGGTCGGCCTTGAGGATCACGTCGGTGACGCCGTCCCCGTCGGTGTCCAGCGAGACCCGCACCCCGTAGAGCCCGACCGGCGTCGCCGTCGGGGCCCACAGCCGCACGCCCACGTACAGCAGCTCGGAGTCGACGGCCGCGCCCGCCTCCCGCAGGTCGGCCGCCCGGTCGCCGGGGTACTCGGCGCAGGTGTCCTCCGGCGGGTCGTCCGTCTCCCCCGCGCCCTCGGGGCGGATGCCCGTGCCGGGGCCGGCGGCCGTGCCGCCGCCGGGCGGGCAGTCGGGCCAGCGGGCCCCCTCGCCGCCGAGCGCGAAGGCGCTGACCAGTCCGGGCCGCTCGCCGGGGGCGGCGGCGCCGCCGAGCGCGACCAGTGTGCCGTCCCGGGCGGTCCGGACGGCGGCCGTCGCGGTGAGGTCGCCGGTCGGGCGCGGGGCGGCCAGCACCGGGACCCTCAGCTGCGGCAGCGCGTCGTCCCCGAGCGGGGTGAACAGCACCCGCCCGGAGAGCTCGCCCCGGTAGCTGCGGGCCTTGCCGCCCTGTTCGGTGTCGATGGTCGGGTCCGGTGTGCGCCCCAACTCCCCCGCTACGGACAGCGTGACCCGCACCCGCGCGGTTCCGCCGGCCGGCACGTCGACCCGACCGGGCGTCACCACGAAGGAGGCGCCCGGGAGTTCGGTGGCGGCCGCGTAGCCCGTGCGGTAACTCAGCGGCGCGGCGGAGTGGTTGCGCAGCTCGATCTCCCGGCCGAGCGCCGTCGGCCCGCCGACCTCGACCGGCCCGAAGGAGACCCCGACGCCGCCCGGTTCGGCCCCCTCCCCCGCCGCGTAGGCGACGACCGGGGTGCGGACCGCCCGGTCGACCCGGGCGCGGCCGGCGCCGGTGCGCTCCGGCCCGTAGACCGGCCCGCCGCGGTCGTCGCCGAGGTAGGTGTCCGTGCTGGTGTTCATCAGCGCGGCCTTGACCTGCTCGACCGGCCAGTCCGGGTGGGCGGCCCGCACCAGCGCGGCCAGCCCGGCGACGTGCGGGGTGGCCATCGAGGTGCCGTCCTCGCGCTGGCCGCCGGTGCCGCTGCCGACCAGGGCGGACCAGATGGTCTCGCCGGGCGCCGCGAGGTCGGGCTTGACCACGCCGGGCACGCCGATGCCCCGGGAGGTGAAGTCGGTGAGGGTGTCGACCCGGGCCGGACGGTCCTGCGCGACGGTGCCGTGCAGCCGGTTGCCGGGGGCCGCGAGCCGGACCTGCACGGGCCCTTCGGCGGCGGCCTTCAGCAGCCGCTCGCCCTCGGCGCGGGCGAGCAGGACGGCCGGGACGCGGTCGTCGCCCGCGATCTCGGCGAGGTGGTCCGAGTCGGCGGCGTAGAGCGCGCCAATCGCCCCGGCGTCGGCCGCGTGGTCGGCGCGCGGGCCGGAGTTGCAGGCCCGCTCGGACTCCCGGGTGAGCCAGGTGAGCACCGCGATCTTCCCGGCCAGCCGCTTCCGGTCGGCCTCGCTGAAGGCCGCGCACCCGTCCGACTGGTCGGCGGGCAGGGCGAGTTGGCCGCTCACCTCGGTGGTGGACCAGCCCTGGTAGCGCTCGCTCCAGTGGCCCGGGACGACCCCGGCCAGCGCGTCGGGGGCGAGCACGGTGATGCCGTCCACGTCGGAGTGCCCGTGGACGGAGGCGGCCACCGTGACGGCCCGGGCGGCGGTGCCGGGGCTGCCGCCGATGCCGTAGACGTCGCCGTCGTTGCCCGCGGCCGCGACCACCACGGTGCCGAGTTCGGCGAGCCGGTCGACGGCCAGCGCGTCGGCGTCGTCGGAGCTGCCGAAGCGGCTGCCGAGCGAGAGGTTGACCACGTCGAGCCGGTCGCCGAGGTCGCCGTCGCCGTTCGGGTCGGCGGCCAGGTCGAGCGCCTGGGCGAGCCGGTCGGTGGAGCCGTCGCAGCCGAACACCCGGATCGCGTACAGCTGCGCGCCGGGGGCCGCGCCGGGGCCGATCCTGAACGAGGCCGGGTCGAGCCCGGGCCGGTACGGGCCGGTGTACGGGTGGCCGTCGGCGGTGACGCCGTACCCGGCCGCCGTCCCGGCGACGTGGGTGCCGTGCCCGTTGCGCACGCAGTCGAGCGGGTTGTCGCTGGGGTGCGGGACGGGCTGGTGCTTCGGGGAGGTCGGGTCGGGGTCGTAGTCGTCGCCGACCAGGTCCTTGCCGCCGATCACCTTGGCACTGGGGAAGAGCGAGGCCGGCGCGGGTTTGCCGCGCTCGACCGAGCGGAAGGCCTCCTCGGTGCCGGGGCCGCCGAAGTCGGCGTGGGTGTAGTCGATGCCGCTGTCGATGATCCCGATCCGCACGCCGCCGCCCGTGTTGCCCGCGGGGCCGTCCCACACCTGCGGGGCTCCGGTCAGCGGGACGGAATGGGCGTTGTCGCGCCGCTTGTTGACGATCGGGTGGACGGCCCGGACCCCGGGCAGCGCCCGCAGCGCGGACAGCCGGTCGGCGGGCGCGCTGACGGCCAGGCCGGTGAGCAGGGTGCGGGTGCGGTACAGCTCGCGGGCGGCTGGCGCCGCCCGGTGAACGGCTCCGGCCAGCCGGTCGAGCGCGTCCGTGGACCGGGCCCGCTGGGTGGCACCGGCCCTGGCCGCCTCCCGGCGGACGGCCTCGGGCGAGCGCCGGGCCCGGCGCGCCGCTTCGGCGGCGCGCCCCCAGGCGGGGCCGGCCGCCTCGGTGTCGAGTTCCAGGAGGACGGAGGCCGTACGGGCGGCGGAGCCCGGCGGTCCGACGGACGGCGGGCCGCCGGATGCCGGGGTGGCGGCGAGCGCGGCGCCACCGGACATCGTGGCCAGCAGGGCCAGGGTGAGGCCGATCCGGGCAAGGGTTCGGCGGACGGGTGGCAGACGCACTGGGGCCCTCTCCCCCGGCAGGGGGACTGATCCGCACACCGTGTCGCTGACGCCCGCCCGCGCGGACGTCGATCACCCTTCCGGGGGCCCCAAATTAGGATGATCGCGTCGGGCGGGGCGAGCAACTTCCCTCGGATGGACCTCAGTTGCACTCTACGGGGTGACCTGCGGTCCACCCGGCCGGCCCAGTAAGCCGATGAACACCAGTGGCCGCACCCACCGGCGCCGATCGGCCCCCACCGATCAGAGGTGGCCGGTCACGCCGCCGTTGTCCCGGCGGTCCAGCGAGCGCTGCAGG
>NZ_JAFLNG010000475.1 GCF_017427025.1 Streptomyces sp. FH025 | reverse complement strand
GAGCGCCCGGCAACGGTGGCGCCCGGCAGGTGGCCCTCGCGGAGCACCCAGCAGGCGCCCCTCACAGAGCACCCAGCAGACGGGTACGCCCGACGGGGCTACACCGGGCTCACTTCGGCCAGGCGGCGTCGATGTCGGCGGCGGTCTTCTGGATCGACTGCCCCTCGGCGAACCAGGCGGTCAGCGACTTCCACTCCTGCCCGGAGCCGATCGCCGCGGGCATCAGGTCGGAGGCGTCGAAGCGGAAGGTCGCACCCGGGTCGGTCAGCGCCGCCGCCGAGAGCTGGTCGATCGGGTCGGTGTACAGGCTCTTGTCCACGCCCTGGTTGGCCGAGACCCAGCCGGTCGCCGTCCGCACTCGGCTGCTCGCCCAGTCCGAGCTGGACAGATAGTTCTGCACCGCCTGCACCTCGGGCCGGCCCGAGAAGGCGGTCAGGAACTCGCCGCCGCCCTCGACCGGGTTGGCGATCGACGGGTTGACGGCGGGCAGGCGGAAGGCGAACACGTCGCCGTCCGGGCCGACCTTGGTGCCCTTGGGCCACATCGCCTCGTAGAAGGAGGCCTGCTGGAGCATCGCGCACTTGCCGGTGAGGATCGGCGCGCCCGCGTCCTGGAAGGTGGTGGTGGCGATCGACTTCACGTCGCCGTAGCCGCCGTTGACCCAGGCCGGGTTCAGCATCCAGTCGGCGACGGTCTTCATCGCGGTGGTGATCTTCTCGTCCGAGAACTTCACCTGGTGGCCCACCCACTGGTCGTACACCTCGCCGCCGTACGTGCCCAGCACCGCCTCCTCCAGCCAGTCGGTGGCCGGCCAGCCGGTGGCGGTGCCGGAGGCGATGCCGCCGCACCACGGCTTGGGGCCGCCCGCCTTGGCGATCCGCTCGCTGAGGGCCGTCAGGTCCGCCCAGGTCTTCGGCACCTCGTAGCCGGCCGCCTTGAAGGTCTTCGGCGAGTACCAGACCAGCGACTTCATGTTGGCGCTCATCGGGGCCGCGTAGAAGGTGCCGTCGACCGAGCCGTAGGTCTTCCAGACCGGGCTCCACCTGTCCTGGTTGGCGACGGTCTGCGCGGGTGGCTTGACCACCTTCCCGCTCTTGACCATCTGCGCCAGCAGGCCGGGCTGCGGGATGATCGCGAAGTCCGGGGCGTTGCCGCCGGCCACCCGGACCGGCAGCTGGGACTCGAAGTCGTTGGACCCCTCGTAGCTGATCTTGATCCCGGTGCACCCGCTGAACTCGGCCCAGGACTTCTCCAGACTGTCCGACTCCGGGCTGAGGATCGAGGCGAACATCGTCACCGTGGTGCCCGAATGGCCCGCGTACGGCTGGTACTTGGCGCAGTCACCGGTCAGCGACTGGGCGGCTCCGCCGCCGCCACCGCCCGAACCGCCGGAGCTGTTCGAGCAGGCCGCGGTCAGCGCCAGCGCCGCCAGCAGGGCGGGCGCGGCGACCAGGCGACGGCGGTGACTCGGGTACGGCGCGGTCGGTTTGAGGGTCAATGCGGTCCTCCTCGCCAGGGCGTGCTGCCGACTGTGAGCTGAACGACATTGCGCTGTACCGGAAATGGGCGTGCGGACGTCACGGGCGAGCGGCGGCCGAACCGATTCGACGACGTTAACGCAGCCGTCGGCCGCCGCCAAGGTCCACGGCCGGCCTTCACCCACCGGTGCCCCGACCGTGACCATCGGAAGCCGGAGACCCCGCCCGGAAGCCGGACGGGGTCACATTTTTGACGATACGTCACCGAAGGGGCGTCACCAGCGACGTCACCAGAGCCGGACGGGCAGCTCCAGCAGGCTGTTCACCACCAGCGACGGGCTCGGCCGCAGCTCGGCGTCCGGCACCTCCAACGACAGCGAGGGGAAGCGCTCGAACAGCGCCGGCAGCGCGATCCCCGCCTCCAGCCGGGCCAGCGGCGAACCCGGACAGACGTGCGGGCCGTGCCCGAACGACAGGTGGCGGGACGGGTCCCGGGTGATGTCGAACAGCTCCGCCGTCACCCCGTGCTGCAGCGGGTCCCGGCCGATCGCGTTGTACGAGACCAGCACCGGCTCGCCCGCCGGGATCACCACCCCGCCGACCGCGATGGACTCGGCGGCGAAGCGGAACAGGAAGTTGCTGGTCGGCGGCGTCCAGCGGAGCGACTCCTCGACCACCGCGTCCCAGGACACCTTCCCCGAGCGCACCAGCTCCAGCTGGTCCGGGTGCGCCAGCAGCGCCCGCACCGCGTTGCCGATCAGGTTCACCGTGGTCTCGTGACCGGCCGCGATGATCACCCGCAGGGTCGCCGCCGCCTCCGCGTCGGTGAGCGCCCCGCCCTCGGTGTCCGCCGCCAGCAGCACGCTCGCCAGGTCCTCGCCCGGCTCCGAACGTCGCTGCGCCACCAGGCCGTTGACGAAGGCGTTCAGCCCGGCGACGGTCGCCTGGATGCCCTCCGGGTCGGGCTTGGTGCCGAAGAACCGCTCGTACAGGTCGCGCAGCAGGCCGTGGTCCGACTCCGGCACGCCCAGCAGCGAGCAGATCACCGTCATCGGCAGCGGGAAGGCGAAGGCGCTCTTGAGGTCGACCACCGGCTCCCCGGCCGCCAGGGCGTCCAGCAGCGCGTCGGTGATCTCCGCCACCCGCGGGCGCATCAGCTCGACCCGGCGCGGGGTGAAGGCCTGCGCGACCAGCGCCCGCAGCCGACGGTGCTCGGCGCCGTCCGTGGTCACCATGCTCGGGCCGGGCACCGCCAGACCGATCAGCGGCCAGGTCTTCGGCACCTCGCCGCGCTGGTAGGCCGCCCAGTGCCCGGCGTCCTTCACCAGCCGGGCGTCGGTGAGCAGGTCGCGCGCCTCCGCGTGCCGGGTCACCGCCCAGGCGGCGACCCCGCCGGGCAGCACCACCGGCACCACCGGGCCGGCGGCCCGCAGCAGGGCCCCCTCGGCGGCGTTGTCACGGGCCAGCGGGTCGAGGGCGATCGGGGCCGGAGCAGCGGTCATCTGCGGCAACTCTCCTTCGGTGACAGTTCGGGTGACAGGACGTGGGAATCAGGCCGAGTGGCCCGGGGTGAACGAGACCGGCAGCGCCACCAGCCCGCGCACCCAGGCCGACGGCCGCCACACCAGCGCGTGCTCGGCCACCGCCAGCCGCAGGTCCGGCAGCCGGTCCAGCAGCACCTCGATCGCGGTGGTGGCGATCACCTCGGCCGCCTCCTGCGCCGGGAACGGGCAGCCGTGCTCGCCGTACGAGTAGCTCATGTGCGCCCGGTTGCCCTCGGCCGGCCGGCCGTCGGCCTGCCGCACCGCCGGATCCGCGTTCGCCCCGGCGAAACCGAGCAGGACCATGTCCCCCTCGGCGATCCGCTGGCCGCCCAGCTGGGTGTCCCGGACCGCCCAGCGACCGGCGAAGATCTGGGTCGGGGTGTCCTCCCACAGCGCCTCGTTGAGCGCCTGGCTGATGCTGCGCCGGCCACCGGCCAGCGAGGCGGCGAAGCGCGGGTCGGTGAGCATCAGCCGCAGCGCGTTGGAGATCCAGTACGAGGTCGGCTGGTGACCCGCGATCAGCAGCACCCGAAGGTCGCGCATCACCTCGTCGTGGGTCAGCCCGGCCGGGTGCTCCAGCATCCGCGAGGCCACGTCGGCGCCCGGGTGCTCGGCCTTCTCCCCCACCAGGGCGTGCATCAGCTCCAGCAGCCGCTGGGCGCCGGCCGGGGCGTCCGCGCCGCCGTCCATCATCGCCAGCAGCGCCGCGATCATCTGCGGCGCCTGCTCCTCGTCCAGACCCAGCACCCGGCACAGCACCAGCAGCGGCATCCGGTGCGCGTACTCGGCGACCAGGTCGGCCTCGCCACGCCCGGCGAACTCGTCGATCAGCCGGTCGGCGATCTCCTCGGCGTGCTTGCGCAGCTCGTACGGGTCGATCCCGGCCAGCGCGTCGGTGACGGCGCGGGAGCGGCGCACGTGCTCCTCGCCCTCGGCGTACAGGATCGACGGCACCGGGGCCATCATCGGCTTCAGCGGCCAGTCGGCGGGCAGCGTGGACCAGGCGTGCCAGCGGCTGGAGTCCCGGCCGAACAGCTGCGGCTGGCCGGTGACCTGCTGCAGCTCGCGGTAGCCGATGACCAGCCAGGCGGGCACGCCGCCGGCCAGCTCGACCGGGGCGACCGGGCCGTGCGCGGCGCGCAGCTCGCGGTAGAGCTGGGCCGGGTCGGTCTGGAAGCGCGGCCCGTACAACGGCGTGGCGCCGGCGTGCGCCGGGCAGCCCGGGGGCGGGGTGACGGCGGGCTCGGTCACGGGGTGCTCTCCTCGTAGATCGCGGCGGGTGCTCCGGCGAGGGCCGCCAGGTGGTGGACCAGCGCGATCAGCACCTGCTTGCCGGACTCGCGGTCGCGGGCGTCGCAGTCCACCAGCGGGACCTCCGGCGGCAGGTCCAGGGCCTCGCGGACCTGCTCCAGGGTGTGGCCAGGCTCGCCGAAGTTGTTGCGGGCGACGATGAACGGCGTGCCGTGGTGCTCCAGCCGGTCGATCGCGTACCAGGAGTCCTCCAGGCGACGGGTGTCCACCAGGACGACCGCGCCCAGGGCGCCGCTGAACAGGCGGTCCCAGAGGAACCAGAAGCGCTCCTGCCCGGGCGCGCCGAACAGGTACAGCACCTGGCGCTCGGACAGGGTGATCCGGCCGAAGTCGAAGGCGACCGTGGTGGAGCGCTTGCCCCAGCTGCCGGCCGGGTCGATGCCCTCCCCCGCCCGGGTCATCACCTCCTCGGTGTTCAGCGGGCGGATCTCGCTGACCGAGCCGACCAGGGTGGTCTTGCCGACCCCGAAGCCGCCGACCACCACGATCTTCAGCGCGTTGTCGGCGGTCGCCCGCAGCGGGGTGCGCGCGGCCGGCCGGAGGTCCCGGTCGTCCTGGCGGTCCGCGTGGTCCTGGAGGCCCGAATGCTCCTGGAGGCCCGAGCGCTCCTGGAGGTCCGAATGCTCCTGGAGGTCCTGGAGGTCAGAGCCGTTGGAGGCCATGCAGCACCTGCTTCAGCGTGTCGAGGTCGGGCAGCCGGGCCTTGTTCGGCGCGAACCGGGGGTGGCGGGCGGTGACCGCCCCGGACTCCAGCAGGTCGCCGAGCAGGATCTTCACCACCGAGACGGGCAGCGCCAGCTCCGCCGCCACCTCCACGACGGCGGTCGGGGCCTCGCACATCCGCAGGATCCGGGCGTGCTCCGACTGCATCCCGGGCGTCGGCTGCCGCTCCGCGACGATCAGGGTGACCAGGTCGAAGGCGTTCTCCGGGGCACGGCTGCGGCCCCCGGTGATCGTGTAGAGGCGGTCCGGGTCGTCGTCCCTGCCCGGCAGCACCGGCCCGGCGTTCATATCCCGGCGCCCTCTCGGGCGGCGGCCCCGTCCGTCTCCGCGCCTCGGGCCGGGGAGCTGAGGTGGACGCCGATCTGCTCGATCAGGCCGTGCATGTTGTGGCCGACCACACCCACGTCCGCGTCCTCGTCCGTGACCACCGCCAGGTGCGCGCCCTCGCCGGCCGCCACGATGCACAGGATGCCGCCGTGGAACTCGGTCATCGACTGCCGGACGCCGCCGCTGCCGTCGCCGAACTCGATCGACGCGCCGTGCGCCAGGCTCTGCAGGCCGGAGGCGATCGCGGCCAGCTGGTCGGCCTGGTCGGTGCTCAGCCCGACGGTGTGACAGAGCTTGAGGCCGTCGGCGGAGAGAACCAGGGCGTGCCGGGTGCCGGGGGTAGCCGCCAGCAGGTTCTCCAACAGCCAGTCGAGGTCGCGGTCGGTGGCGCTGCTCATCAGGAATCCTTCTCGGTGACGGGGGAAGCGTCGGGCGTGGTGCCGGTGTCCGTGGCCGGCGCGGTGTCGGGCGAGCCGCCCGACGGAGCGCCCGCGGCCGGTGTGGCGACCGGTACGGGCGTCGCGGACGGCACGGGCACCGCCGGCTGGGCGGCCCGGCGGAAGGCGCCGAACCGGGCGGCGGCGTTCGCCGCGTCGGTCCGTACGGGCTTCGCGGCCGAGGCCGCCGCCGGGGTGGTGGCGGCCAGCGTCTGCCCG
>NZ_JAFLNG010000474.1 GCF_017427025.1 Streptomyces sp. FH025 | reverse complement strand
CCTCGACCCGGGCGTCCCGCTCTGGGCCACCACCCGCAACGACTCCGACTGGATCGGCTACGTACCGGGCGTCCGGCTGCTCGGCCTCGGCCACGGCGCCGACCCGACCGGCCCCGGCTTCGGCGCCCGCCCGCTGCCCGCCACCGGATCCCACGGCCACACCGGCTACTTCGCCCCCGGCACCGCCTCGCTCGCCGCCTACGCCGCCATCGCCCTCGGGCGCTGAAACCCGCCCCAGGAAGGAGCACCAGCCATGGCCCACCCCGTCAGCGCCCTGCGCCGCGCCGCCGAGAAGGTCGACGCGAAGACCCCCGAGACCCGCGACCGCGCCCTGGACGGCCTGCGCGCCCTCGCCCTGCTCGCCGTCCCGATCGGACACTGGATGCTCGGCGGCCTCACCCGCTCCCCCGACGGCGCCCTGCACAACGCCAGCCCGCTCTCCTCGCTCGGCTTCTTCGCCCCGGTCAGCTGGGTGCTCCAACTGCTCGGGGTGTTCTTCCTGGTCGGCGGCCACTCCTCGGTCCGCTCGCTGGAACGGTCCCGCGCCAAGGGCCTGACGTACGGGAGCTGGCTGCGCGCCCGTACCGTCCGGCTGCTGCGCCCGGTGCTCGGGGTGACGGCGGTCTGGGCGCTGCTGATCCCGCTGCTGCCCCGCCTCGGCGTCCCCGCGGACACCCTGCGCACCGGCGCGACGCTGGTGGTGCAGCCGCTCTGGTACATCGCGGTCTACCTCGTGCTGACCGCGCTCACCCCGCTCTGCGTGGCGTTCGGCCGGCGGCTCGGCGGCTGGTCGGCGGGCCTGCTGGTGGCGGCGGTCGCGGTGGTCGACCTGCTGCGCTACGGGCCCTGGGCCGAGGCGGTGCCCTCCTGGGTCGGGCTGCTGAACCTCCTGCCGGGCTGGCTGTTCGGCTACCAGCTGGGCGTGCTGTGGGCGCGGGGCCGGCTCGGCCGCTCGCACGCCCGGGTGCTGCTGCTCGGCGGCGGCGCGCTGTTCGCCGTGCTGCTGCTGGTGTTCCACTACCCGGCCAGCATGGTCGGCGTGCCCGGGGCCGAGCGGACCAACTCGCACCCGCCGTCCCTGCTGGTGCTCGCGCTGGCGGCGGTGCAGTGCGGCGCCGCGGTGCTGCTGCGGGAGCGGCTGGGGCGGCTGCTGACCCGCCGTCCGCTGCTGTGGATGCCGGTGGTGGCGGTCAACCTGTCGGCGATGACGATCTTCTGCTGGCACCAGAGCGCGATGCTCGCGGTCGCGGTGCCCGCCGCGGCCGGCCTGGGCGCCGTCCCGGGGCTGACCACCGCGCCGGACTCGCTCGGCTGGGTGGCCGCCCGGCTGGCGCTGCTCCCGCTGTTCGGGGCCGCCCTGGTGGCGATCGGGTGGTTCGCCCGGCGCTTCGACGGGCCCTGGACGGCCTTCTCCCGGGTCGGCAAGGCACTGGCCGGGGCCGCGGCGGCGCTCTTCGCCGCCTACGCGCTGGGCGTGGTGTGACGCACGCCGTCGCCCATGCCGCGAAGGGGGCGCGGACCGATCGGTCCGCGCCCCCTTCGGCCGTTCCCCGCACCGGGGCGTGTTGTCAGTGCCCTGCTCTACCCTGCCGCCATGGTGACGTTCGACGAGTTCCGCACGCTGGCACTGGGGCTGCCGGAGGCCGCCCGGGAACCGACCTGGGGCATCGAGACGCTGCGGGTCCGCGGCCGGGTCTTCGCGATGGGCTCGCCCGAGGGAGAGAGCGTCACCGTCAAGGCCTCCCGCGAGGACCAGGCCGAGCTGCTGGCCGCCGAGCCCGAGGTCTTCTCCTTCGCCCCGTACGTCGGCCGGCACGGCTGGGTGAGCGTCCGGCTGGACCTGGTCGATCCGCAGGAGCTGGACGACCTGGTCACCGAGGCCTGGCGGCGGACGGCACCCAAGCGGCTGGTGCGCGAATTCGACGCCCGGAACTCCGGTTAGAGCCGCCGGAACGGCCACTTACGGACGCCGGAACGACACCCGTGGTTCATGTGATCCATCCCACAGTTTAGGCGTTCTCCGTCGCGCCTCCTGGCCCCCTAGGCTTGCGCAGGGAAGTCAGCAGTCCTTACACACCCTCCGGGCACCGCCCGCGAAACGGTGACGGGCCCCAAGGGAGTTGGTGCGGTGCGCAACCGTCGACGCTGGAAGCGGGTACTGATCGGGGCGTTCGCGGGTTGTGCCGTGCTCGCCGACGCCGGCGCCTCGGCGGCCGCGGCCGCGGTCTCCTCCGAGCAGCTGGCGATCTCCACGCCCCCGGCCGGCAGCGCCGCCTGGGTCCAGGACCACTCCTTCGGCCGCTCCCTGCCCGACCCGGCCACCACCAGCCCGGCCGCCGCCGCCGAGTTCTTCGCCTCGCTCGCCCCCACCGAGCTGGACCGGCTGATCAAGGACTACCCGCTGGTCGTCGGCAACTACGACGGCGCCCCGCTGGACCTGCGCTACCGCGCCAACCGCATCGCTCTGGCCGACGAGCGCGACGCCGCCCGGGCCCGCTCGCACGACCGCAAGCTGGACGCCGACACCCGCGCGCTGGCCGTCTCCCGCGCCAACGACGTCGCCCGCCTGCTCTCCCCCGGCCGCCAGATCCTGGCCTTCGACCCGCGCGGCCGCGGCCTGGTCAGCGAGGTGTGGGGCGACCTCGCCGACGCCGAGCGGATCTCCGTCGTCGTGCCCGGCTCGGACACCGACCTCGGCCACTTCGACCAGACCGCCGAACCGCTGCGCGGACCGGCCGGCATGGCCCGCGCCCTGTACGCCGAGGAGCAGCGCCAGGCACCGGGCACCCGTACCGCCGTCATCGCCTGGACCGGCTACGTCACCCCGGTCGGCCTCGGCCCGGACGCGGCCACCTCCCGGCTCGCCGACGTGGCGGCGCCCCGACTGGAGCGGCTGCTCGCCGGGCTCAAGGAGACCACCCGCCCGGACGCGCCCCCGTCGCTGCTCTGCCACTCGTACGGCTCGGTGGTCTGCGGCACCGCCGCCCCGGACATCCCGCGCGCGGCCGCCTCGCCGTCCGACACCTCGGGCATCACCGACATGATGGTGTTCGGCAGCCCCGGCATGGGCGTGCAGTCCAGCACCGAACTGGGCGCCGGCGTGCACGTGTGGGCCACCCGCAACCCCAGCGACTGGATCGGCAACGTCCCGTTCCTGGAGGTCGGCAAGCTCGGCCACGGCGCCGACCCGACCGGCGGCGGCTTCGGCGCCGAGCAGATCTCCTCGGCCCGCGCCGCCGGCCACAACGGCTACTTCACCGAGGGCACCGACAGCCTGCACAACTTCGCGGCGATCTCCCTCGGCGACTACCGGAACGTCATCCGGACCTCTCCCACCTCCTGACCCCACCTCCTAGTCCTGATAGAGGCGCTGGTCCTGATAAAGGCGCTGGTCCTGATAAAGGCGCAATGCCTCCGCCGCCGCCCGGGCCAGCTCGCGCCGGGCGGTCGGCGGGGTCAGCACCTCGGCGTCCGCGCCGAAGGCCAGCAGCGAACGCACGGCCGCCGGGGCCGGGAAGGCCATCGTCACCTCGACCCACTCCTCGGCCGGCCCGGTGCCCGCCTCCACCGGCGCCGCGGTGACCCTGCCGCCGTGGACGCGCAGGAACATGTCCAGCCGCCCTCGCCGCACCCGCACCCGCACCGGCACCTCCTTGGGCAGCCGCTCCACCTGCTCCCGCAGCACCGCCCACACCTCGCCGAGCCCCACCCCCGGCCGGCGCCGCACCGCCTCCTCCGTGGTCTCGGCGACCAGCACCCGGTCGGACCGGAACAGCCGCGGCTCGCCGTGCAGATCGGCCACCAGGTACCAGACCGAGGCCTTGCTCACCAGCCCGTACGGGTCGACGGTGTACTCCGTCGGCGCGGGCGTGCCGCTGTGCCGGTAGCGCAGCCTCAGCCGCCGGTCGGCGAAGACGGCGTACTGCAACTCACCCAGGTCCGGGCCGCTCTCGGCGGCGGGCGCGGAGCCCTTCATCCAGCGGGTCGGGTCGACCAGGATCCGCTCGCTGACCCGCTCGGCCGTCGGCCGGTGCGGGGCCGGCAGCGCGGCCATCACCTTGCGCAGCGCCGAGCCGAGCGCGCCGTCCAGCCCGAGGTCGCTGTGCGCGCCCTGGGCGGAGAGCACGAACAGCGCGCGGGCCTCGTCCGCGGTCAGCCCGGTGACGTCGGTGCGGTAGCCGGGCAGCAGGTTGATGCCGCCGTGCCGGCCGCGCTCGGTGAACACCGGCACCCCGGCGGCCGAGAGCGACTCCACGTCACGGTAGATGGTGCGGACGGACACCTCCAGCCGCTCGGCGAGTTCGGTGGCGGGCACCCGGCCGCGGGTCTGGAGCAACAGGAGGATCGATAGCAGACGTTCGGCCTTCATGGCACAAGAATCCCAACAATCCTGACGGCACTTGTCAGGTTTTACTGGGAGATTGCGTTCAGGCACCGAAAAGCGACCGAAGTCCCAAGGAAATCCCGCACCACACAAGGGAGCTGACCACCCGTGAACGCCAGCGTCCAGGACCCCCGCCCGCAGTACCTGCTCTCCCTCGGCCAGTTGGAGCGGCTGTTCGCCGCGATAACCCCGGCAGACCTCGACCGGCAGACCCCGTGTACCGACTTCACCCTGCGCCAACTGCTGAACCACGTGGTCGGCGGCGTCCACCGCTCCGCCTACATGGGCGAGGGCGGCCGCGCCGAGGACATCCTGATGGGCATCGAGGACCCGTCCGACGAGGGCTGGTCCGCCGCCCTGTCCCGGGCGACCGCCCGGGCCGCCGCCGCCTGGGCGGACGACAGCAAGCTCGGCCGCCCGACCCTCGCCCCCTGGGGCGAGGTGCCCGGCGCGGCGGTGATCGCCGGCTACCTGATGGAGGCGGCCGCCCACGCCTGGGACATCTCCCGGACCCTCGACGGGGAGTTCGAGCTGAACGAGGAGCTGTCGCACACCGCGATGGCCTTCGCCGAGCGGGTGCTGCCGCCCGAGGTCCGCGGCGGCCACCTCCCGTTCGGCCTGCCGCAGCCGGTCGCCGAGGACGCCGACATCCACACCCGGCTGGCCGCCTGGCTGGGCCGCAAGGTCTGAGCCCCCTCGCCCTCGGGGGCCCGGAGTCCCGGGCCCCCGGGGCGCGCTACTCCCGCCCGCTCTGGGTGAAGCTCATGTCGGCGTAGCGGTCGCCGACCACCCGGCCCGCGACCGGCTCCAGCAGCGCCAGCTCCTCCTCCGTGAGCCGCAGCGTCGCCGCCGCGGTGTTCTCCAGGAGCCGGGCGCGCTTGCGGGTGCCCGGGATCGGCACCACGGTCAGCCCGTGCACCTCGGCCTGCCGGTGCACCCAGGCGAGCGCGACCTGGGCCATGGTCACCCCGCGGGCCTCCGCGATCTCCCGCAGCGGCGCCAGCAGTTCGGCGTTGGCCGCCGCGTTCTCCCCGGTGAAACGCGGCTGGCTGCGCCGGAAGTCGTCCGCCGCGAGCTGCTCGGCGGCCTGGAACGCGCCGGTCAGGAAGCCCCGCCCGAGCGGCGAGTACGGCACGAAGGCGACGCCCAGCTCGGCCGCGGCCGGCACCGCCGTCCGCTCGACGTCCCGGGAGAACACCGACCACTCGGACTGGAGCGCGGCGATCGGGTGGATCGCGTACGCCTCGCGCAGCTCCGCCCCGGTCACCTCCGACAGGCCCAGCTGCCGCACCTTGCCCGCCTTGACCAACTCGGCCATGGCGCCCACCGATTCGGCCAGCGGCACGGCCGGGTCGCGCCGGTGCATGTAGTAGAGGTCGATCTCGTCCACGCCCAGGCGGCGCAGCGAGGCGTCCACCGCGGACCGGATGTACGCCGGGTCGTTGCTGATGCTCCGGTGGCTCGGGTCGTCCTCCTTGCGGACCAGCGCGAACTTGGTGGCGAGCACCACCCGGTCCCGGTTGGCCCGGACGAAGGGGCCGATGAACTCCTCGTTGCGGCCGAAGCCGTAGGCGTCGGCGGTGTCGAACAGCGTGACGCCGGCCTCCAGCGCGGCGTCCAGGGTGGCGAGGGCCTCACCGGAGTCGGTCGGGCCGTAGAACTCGCTCATGCCCATGC
>NZ_JAFLNG010000473.1 GCF_017427025.1 Streptomyces sp. FH025 | reverse complement strand
TGAGCCAGAGCAGGCCGCGGCCCCAGTCGGGCAGGGCGACGAACCCGTCGGCGGGGGAGTCCAGTTGAGCCGTGAAGCGGTGGAAGACCGGCTCCCCGTCGACGGGCCTGGCGTCCGCGCGGGCGGGCGTCGCGTCGCCGTCGAAGCGCAGGGCGGACAGGTCGGTGAGCGGCAGCGGGTGGATCCGCCAGTCGAAGAGCAGCTGGTGGCCGTGTGTGACACCGCGGGTGATGCCCTTGCGATCGTCCATCCGGGGGCCGTAGTTCACCCGGCCGAGGGCCTCGACCAGGATGTCCAGCCGCACCCCGCCCTCCCCGGTGGCCAGCGGCAGGCTGGCGCCGGGCGAGTTGCGGTCGAGGGTGCCCAGCGGGCGGCCGTCGGCGAACACGTGCGCCCGGTCAGCCAAACCGTCGATGCGCAGCGGCAGTTCGGGGCGAGGGCCGGGGACGTGAGTGCGGTAGTGGATCAGGCCGCGGTCCTGCCCGAGCCGCTCCATGGGCAGCGGCGCCGCCCGCCGTACGGGGCGGGCCAGCGCGTCGAGGTTCGCCAGCAGGGCGGCCCGCCCCTCGGCACGCTCCAGCCGCTGCGGCGCCAACCGATCGGGCGGGGTAGGAAGTTCACCGTCGGGCAAGGGGGCGTACCGGCCGATCACCTCGCGCAGGGCGTGGAACTTCTCGGTCAGTTCGCCGGCCTCGCCGATCGGCGCGTCGTAGTCGTAGCTGGTGACGGTGGGTTCGTACCCGCTGTCGTAGGGGTGGGCGCCGGAGTGGTTGGCCCCGGCCCAGAAGCCGAAGTTGGTGCCGCCGTGCGCCATGTAGAGGTTGACGGAGGCGCCGGTGGCGAGCAGTTCGTCGAGCGAGGCGGCGGTCTCCTTGGCGTCCCGGACGTGGTGCGGGCGGCCCCACTGGTCGAACCAGCCGATCCAGAACTCCATGGCCGCGAGCGGGCCTTCGCTCTGGTGGCGGCGCAGGACCGCGAGGCGCTCGGGTGCCCGGGAGCCGAAGGTCGCGGTGGTCAGGTGCCCGGGGATCGAGCCGCCCTGCTGCATGGTGTCCTGGGCGCCGTCGGCGGTGAACAGCAGGCAGTCCACGCCGCGCCGCACCAGGCCGTCGCGCAGGTGGCGCAGGTAGTCGGTGTCGTCGCCGTAGCTGCCGTACTCGTTCTCCACCTGCACCGCCACCACCGGCCCGCCCCGGCTCGCCAGCAGCGGCAGCAGTTCGGGCGCCAGGGCGTCGAACCAGCCGTCCACCTCGGCCAGGTAGGCGGGGTCCGCGCACCGCAGCCGCAGCCCGTCCACCGCCAGCAGCCGGGCCGGCAGCCCGCCGAACTCCCACTCGGCGCAGATGTACGGGCCCGGGCGCAGGATCACGTCCAGCCCCAGCTCCCCGGCCAGCCGGGTGAACCGTCCGACGTCCCGCCATCCGGTGAAGTCCACCTCGCCGTCCGGCAGTTCGTGGAAGTTCCAGGGCACGTAGGTGTCGACGGTGTTCACCCCCAGCGCCCGCACCCGCCGCAGCCGGTCCTCCCACAGTTCGGGGTGGATGCGGAAGTAGTGCACCGCTCCGGAGACGATGCGGTGCGGCTCGCCGTCGCGGAGGAACCCGGTCGCGTCGTAGGTGATCATGCGGGGCTACCAGCTTTCGGTGGGAGGGGCGCCGTCGGTGGCGGGGCCACCTCGCCGAGGGTACGGGCAAGGGCGGTCGGCCGGCCGGTGGTCGGCGCCGGTGTCGGCCCGGGAGCCGGCTCAGGCGGTGCGGTGGATGTGGTCGGGGCGGACGGCGTGGGCGAACGGCAGTCCCCGGGTGTAGCGGTCGAGCTCGTCGGCGGCCGCGGCGGCCATCCGGTGCAGCTCGCCGCCGAGCGAGCCGGCCACGTGCGGGGTGAGCAGCACGTTCGGCAGCTCGTACAGCGGCGAGTCGGCGGGCAGGACCTCCGGGACGGTGACGTCCAGGACGGCGTCGAGCCGGCCGGAGACCAACTCGGCGGTGAGCGCGTCCTGGTCGATCAGCGAGCCGCGCGAGGTGTTGACCAGGGTGGCGCCGTCGCGCATCAGGGCGAGCCGGCGGCGGTCCACCAGGTGGCGGGTCTCGGGCAGTTCGGGGGCGTGCACCGTCACCACGTCGGAGCCGGCGCACAGTTCGTCCAGGCCGACGGCGCGGGCCCCGGCCCGGGCGGCCTCGGCGGCGTCGGCGTACGGGTCGTACAGGAGCAGGTCGAGGTCGTGGGGGCGGAGCAGTTCGAGGACGCGGCGGCCGATCCGGGAGGCGCCGACGACGCCGACGGTGCGCCGGTAGTTCCCGGCCGAGGCGTAGGCGCCCTGCCAGTCGTACGCGGTTCGGCGGCGCCGGTACTCCTCGCGCAGGCACAGGATCCGCTTGTTGGCGAGCAGGACGGCGGCGACGGTGTACTCCGCGACCGGCAGGGCGTTGGCCCAGGCCGCCGAGGTGACCTGCACGCCGCGCCGCCAGCAGGCGTCGGTGACGTGGTGCTTGACCGAGCCGGCGGCGTGCACCACGGCCCGCAGCCGGGGCGCGGCGGCGAGCACGGCCTCGTCCAGCGGAGGGCAGCCCCAACCGGTGATGACGACCTCGGCGGTGGCGAGCGCCTCGGCCGCCCCGGGGGCGGTGAAGTCGTCCAGGACCAGCGCCGGGTCGAGTTCGGCGAGCTCGGTGAGCCGGTCCAGGGTGGGGCGGTCGAACAGGCGGGCCGGCAGGGTGCGGTCCATCGCGAGCAGGGCACGCGGCCGGCGGCGGACGGGAGGGACATCAGGGGTCATCGCGCGCTCCCCGCGGTCAGGCCGGCCCTCCAGTGGCGCTGCAGCAGCACGAAGGCGGCCACCAGCGGCAGGACGGCCAGCAGCGAGCCGGTCACCACGAGCGGGTAGTACTCCGGGAAGGCGTGGGTCTGCGCGTTCCAGCCGTACAGGCCGAGGCTGACCGGGAAGAGCCCGCTGTCCGAGAGCATCACCAGCGGCAGGAAGAAGTTGTTCCACACCGCGGTGAACTGGAACAGGAACACCGTCACGAAGCCCGGGGCGACCATCGGCAGCCCGATCGAGCGGAAGACGCGCAGCTCCCCGGCGCCGTCGAGCCGGGCGGCCTCCAGGACCTCGTCGGGGAGGTACCCGGCGCAGAACACCCGGGCGAGGTACACCCCGAAGGGGTTCACCAGCGAGGGCACGAACACCGACCAGAAGGTGTTGGCCACGCCCAGCTCGGAGGCGAGCAGGTACATCGGCAGGGCGAGCGCGCCGGCGGGCACCAGCACCCCGAGCAGGACCAGCCCGAACAGCCGCTCCTTGCCGGGGAAGGAGTGCACGTGGAAGGCGTACCCGGCGCAGACGCAGACCAGTGCGCACAGCAGGGCGCCGCCGCCCGCGTACAGCAGGGAGTTGAGGTACCAGCGCAGGTAGACGCCGCCGTCGGCGGAGGCCAGGTGGCGCAGGTTCTCGCCCAGGTGCCAGGTGGCGGGGGAGAGGGCGCGGCCGCCGAGCAGGTCGCCGGTGTTCTTCGCGGCGGCGGTGACCAGCCAGCCGAGCGGCAGCAGGGTGTAGGCGGTGGCCAGCAGCAGGGCGGCGTTGACGGCGGCGCGCGACAGGGCCCACGGCCGCCGGGGCGGGCGGTGCGCGGTGGTGCGGGCGCGCGGCGGGTGGGGCCGGTGGCGCGGGGCGAGGAGGGTCATGCGGCGGCCTCCGTACGGGGCCGGGTGGTTCTGGTGACGGCGTAGGACAGCGCGGCGGCCGTCAGCGCGAGCAGGACGGACGCGGCGGCGGCCAGACCGTAGTCGCCGCGGTCGAAGGCGGCCGTGTAGGCGTACATGCCGGGGGTCCAGGAGGAGACGACGTCGGGGGAGGTGCCGTGCAGGATCATCGGCTCGGTGAACAGCTGGAGGGAGCCGATCAGCGTGAACAGGCCGACCAGCGCGACCGAGGCGCGGATCAGCGGGACCTTGATGCTGAGCGCGGTGCGCAGCGGCCCCGCGCCGTCCACCACCGCCGCCTCCAGGACCTCGCGGGGGACGGCCTGGAGCGCGGCGTAGAAGATCACCGTGTTGTAGCCGGTCCACTCCCAGAGCGCGATGTTGACCACGGCCGGCAGTGGGGCGCCGAGCGGATCCGGGTGCGCCCCGGCGGAGTTGAGCAGGTCGATCACCGGGCTGATCCCCGGGGTGTACAGGTACGTCCAGATCAGCGCGGCGATGATGCCGGGCACGGCGTGCGGCAGGAACAGCGCCAGCTGGAAGAAGCGGCGGGCGCGGGCGAGCGCCGAGTCCAGCAGCAGGGCGAGCAGCAGGGCCAGGCCGGTCATCAGGGGGATGTAGAGCAGGCAGTACTCGGCGGTGGTGGCGAACCCGGCGCGGTAGGCCGGATCGCCCAGCGCCCGGGTGTAGTTGCCGAGCCCGGTGAAGACCGTCTCGGCGCCGCCGAAGCCGAGCCCGGAGCGGCGCTCGGTGAACAGGCTGAGGCGCACGGCGTAGCCGACCGGGACGAGGGTGCAGAGGGTGAACAGCAGCAGGAAGGGGGCGAGCAGCAGGGCCGGGGCGCCGTAGCGGCGGCGCCCAGTGGCCCGCCGCGGCCGGCGGACGGTCACCCCTGGACCCTCAGGCCGCGGTTCCTCAGCTCGGCGACGGTGGCCTGCTGGGCGCCGTCGAGCGCCGCCCGGACGCCGCCGCCCTGGGCGAGCCTGCCGAAGGAGTCCTTGAGCGAGGTGTTGGTGGCCCCCATGGCGGGCCCCCACTGCCAGTGCGGCCGGATGGACTCGGCGGCGGCCGAGTAGAGCGCGTACACGTCCTGGCCGCCGTAGAAGTCGGCCTTGAACGCCTGCCGGGCGACCGGGACGAGGTCGGGTGCGGCCGGGTAGGCGGAGGAGGTGCCGGACGCGATCCGGGCCCGGATGCCCTCGGGCGTGGTGGTGGCCCAGGTGGCGAACTCGACGGCGGCGCGGACCTTCCTGCTCCCCTTGGAGACGGCGAAGGTGGTGCCGCCGAGCATGCCGCTGGCCGGCTTGCCGTCCCAGCTGGGCATCGGGGCGACGGCCCACTTGCCGGACTCGTCCGGTACCGTGCCCGCCAGCACGCCGCCGCCCCAGGAGGCACCGAGGTAGCCGGCGGTCTCGCCCTTCTGGAGGGAGGCGGTCCACTGCTGGGAGAAGGACGGCTGGACGCGGACCAGGTCGTCGGCGATCAGCTGCTGCCAGTAGTCGGCGGCCTGCTTGGTGCCGTCGCCGTGGAGGTCGACGTTCCAGGTCTCGTCGGCGGTGGTGAACCAGTGGGCGTCGTCCTGCCAGGCCATCGCCTCGAAGGTGGAGGGGTCGTCGGGGAAGAAGGTGGCGATCCGGGTGTCCGGGTTCGTCTGCTTGAGCTTCTCGGCGGCGGCGCGGAATTCCGGCCAGGTCTTCGGCGGGGTGATGCCGGCCTGGGCGAAGAGGTCCTTGCGGTAGTAGAAGGCCTGCGGCGCCGCGTCCAGCGGCAGTGCCCAGCTGTGGCCGCCGAGGGTGGTCAGTTCGACGGCCTGCGGCAGGTACTTCGCCTTGAGGCTGTCGGGGACGAGCGCGTCGATGTTCTGGACGGCGCCCTGGCTGACGAAGTCCGGCAGTTGGGGGTACTCGACGTTGAACACGTCGGGGGCGTTGCCGGCCCTGACGGCGTTGGAGATCTTGGCGTAGCCGCCGGCCACGCCGGAGGGGATCTCCTGGTAGTCCACTTTGATGTTCGAGTGGGAGGCGTTGAAGGCGGCGACGACGTCCTTGGTGCCCTTCGCCCAGCCCCAGAAGGTCAGGGTGACGGGCTGTCCGGACTGCGGGATCGGGCTGTAGGCGTCGGCGGGGTTGTTGGCGGTGTCGCCGCCGAAGTCGCAGGCGGTGAGCAGGACGGCGCACAGGAGCCCGGTGGCCACGGCGAGGGCCCTGCGGCGGGCGAGCGGGCGGCCTAAGGCGGACGGCCGGGAGGACGAGGTGGGGAACATGCGCGACTCCGGGAGGCTAGGGCGCGGCCGGGGCGCGGGGGAGCCGCCGGTGGCCGCGAGCAGGGAGGGCGAGCGGACGCCATCTTGGGCAGCAGGCCGATCGGCGTCAAGAGATCGGTATCGAATGATCA
>NZ_JAFLNG010000472.1 GCF_017427025.1 Streptomyces sp. FH025 | reverse complement strand
GGAGAACTGGGACGGCGCCGCGAACGGCGTCCACCCCGGCATGGGCTGGGTCCCCATCACGGACAGCAGGATCGCCGCGCACGGCTACAACGTCATCAACGCCGCCTTCCCGGTGATCCTCTCGGACGGCACCGTCCTGTGGCAGGACGGCATGGACACCAACGTCAAGGTCTCGACCCCCGCCGAGATGTGCCAGGCCAAGGCGGCCGGGGCGACGATCCTGATGTCGATCGGCGGCGCCGCCGCCGGCATCGACCTGAGCTCCAGCACCGTCGCCGACCGCTTCGTGGCGACCGTCGTCCCGATCCTCAAGAAGTACAACTTCGACGGGATCGACATCGACATCGAGACCGGCCTGTCCGGGAGCGGCAACATCAACACGCTGTCCGCCTCCCAGGCCAACCTGATCCGCATCATCGACGGCGTGCTGGCCCAGATGCCCGCGGGCTTCGGCCTGACGATGGCCCCCGAGACCGCGTACGTCACCGGCGGCAGCGTCAACTACGGGTCGATCTGGGGCGCCTACCTGCCGATCGTCAAGAAGTACGCCGACAACGGGCAGCTGTGGTGGCTGAACATGCAGTACTACAACGGCAGCATGTACGGCTGCTCCGGCGACTCCTACCAGGCCGGCACCGTGCAGGGCTTCACCGTGCAGACCACCTGCCTGAACAACGGCCTGACCATCCAGGGCACCACCGTCAAGGTGCCCTACGACAAGCAGGTGCCCGGCCTGCCGGCCCAGCCCGGCGCGGGCGGCGGCTACATGGACCCGGGCCTGGTCGGCCAGTCGTGGAGCGCCTTCAACGGTTCGCTGAAGGGGCTCATGACGTGGTCGCTCAACTGGGACGGCTCGAAGGGCTGGACGTTCGGCGACAACGTCAAGTCCCTCCAGGGCCGTTGACCTCCCGCTGACGTCCGGCGACGCCGCCGGCCGTGAAGGTGGGGAGGTTTGGCGGGGCGCCGGGGGAATCTTGTATGGTTCCTGGCGAATCATCCAGAGGGGTGGAGGGACCGGCCCTACGAAGCCCCGGCAACTCCCCGGTCGACTCGGCGTGCGAAGTACGCGCCGCGCCGTCCGGGATCAGTGCCAACTCCGGCCTGTCGCCAACGTGGCGCGGGAAAGATGAGGAGACACGGTGCTCTCTGTGCTGTCCTTCGCCCGGGCGCTTCCCGCCCCGGCCCTTCCGCGTACCCGTCTCGTGCCCGGCGCAGGCAATCGGCCGACTTCTCCGGCCTGTCCTCGCTGACCACCCCCCGCTCCCCACGCGGAGCGTCCGTGAGCCGAACCCACCCACCGCTCACGGGATTCGAGACTGGAGTACCCATTCCATGGAGAACACGAGCGGCGTCGGCGTCCTCGACAAGGTCACCTCGATCCTCGGCACGCTGGAGGCCGGCCCCGTCAGCCTGGGCGGACTCGTCGCCGCCACCGGCCTGGCGCGTCCCACCGCCCACCGGCTCGCCGTCGCACTGGAACACCACCGCCTGGTCGGCCGGGACCTCCAGGGCCGGTTCGTCCTCGGCCCCCGGCTCACGGAGCTCTCGGCGGCCGCCGGCGACGACCGGCTGCTGGCCGCCGCGGGCCCGGTCCTCGCCCAGCTGCGCGACATCACCGGTGAGAGCGCGCAGCTCTACCGCCGCCAGGGCGAGGTCCGCATCTGCGTGGCCGCCGCCGAGCGGCTCTCCGGTCTTCGCGACACCGTCCCCGTCGGCGTCACCCTCTCGATGAAGGCCGGCTCGGCCGCTCAGATCCTGCTCGCCTGGGAGGAGCCCGAGCGTCTCCACCGCAGCCTCCAGGGCGCCCGGTTCACCGCCACCGCCCTGAGCGGCGTACGGCGCCGCGGCTGGGCCCAGTCCGCGGGTGAGCGCGAGCCGGGCGTGGTCTCCGTCTCCGCGCCCGTGCGCGGGCCGTCCCACCGGGTCGTGGCCGCCGTCTCCGTCTCCGGCCCGATCGAGCGCCTCACCCGCCACGCCGGCGCCCGCCTGTCCCAGGCCGTCGTCGAGGCGGCCAACCGCCTCACCGAGGCCCTGCGCCAAGCCTGACCGACCGCGGGCGGTGGTCCTCGACGGGGGGACGCGGGCGTTCCGGACACCGTGGTTCGGATATTCGGTTCCCTGTGTCCTACCCCCGCTCTAAGGTGCTCCCGACACGACCTGGGAGAGAACCCGTTGAGCCAAACCTTTCGCGTCGATCTGCGTGGGATCGTCGATCTACTGAGTCATCACCTCTACACCAGCCCGCAGGTGTACGTCCGCGAGCTGCTCCAGAACGCCGTGGACGCGATCACGGCCCTGCACCCCGGCGACGCGCGGAAGGCGTCGTCGGACGCGCGGATCGCGATCGCGTCCAGCGAGGCCACCGGCGACGGCTCGCTGACCATCAGTGACAACGGCATCGGCCTCAGCGAGGCACAGGTCCACGAGCTGCTGGCGACGATCGGGCGCAGCTCGAAGCGCGACGACCTGGGCTTCGCCCGGCACGAGTTCATGGGTCAGTTCGGCATCGGGCTGCTCTCCTGCTTCATGGTCTCCGACGCCATCGAGGTCACCACCCGCAGGGCGGGCGAGCCCACCGTGCTGTGGCACGGATTCTCGGACGGCGCCTACTCCGTGGAGCTCGCGCCCGCCGACGGGCAGCGCGAGGAGACCGGCACCACGGTCACCCTGCGCCCCCGGCCCGGCTGCGAGCACCTGCTCACCCGCCGTGCCGTGACGGAGCTGGTCACCCACTACGGTGCCCGGCTGCCGTACCCGGTCACGGTGGACGGCGCCCCGGTCACCGGCGGCCCCGCCCCCTGGGAGCGCCCCGAGGGCGAGGGCGAGCAGGCTCGCCGCGCCCGCCTCGAGGCGTACTGCGAGGAGGTCTTCGGCTTCGCGCCCTTCGACGTGATCGACGTGGCCACGGCCGAGGCGGGCCTGCGCGGCGTGGCCTTCGTCCTGCCGATGCCGGCCAACCCGGCCGTCCCGGCCGCACACCGGGTCTACCTCAAGCAGATGCTGCTCTCCGAGGGAGCCGAGCGCCTGCTGCCGGAGTGGGCCTTCTTCGTGCGCTGCGTCGTGGACACCACCGAGCTGCGGCCCACCGCCAGCCGCGAGGCGCTCTACGAGGACTCCCTCCTGGAGGCGACCCGCGACACCCTCGGCGACCAACTGCGCGGCTGGCTGGTGCGGTTGAGCCGGCAGGAGCCCGCGAGGCTCCGGGCGTTCCTGCGCGTCCACCACCTGGGGGTCAAGGCCCTGGCCCTGCACGACGACGACATGCTGCGCCTGGTCGCCGACTTCTGGCCGATGGAGACCAACGTCGGCCCGCTGACCCTCAGCGAGTTCAGCGACCGTTACGGCCTGCTGCGCTTCACCCCGCTGCTGGACGAGTTCCGGCAGCTGGCCCCGGTGGCCGCGGCGCAGGGCCTGGCCGTCGTCAACGCCGGGTACGTCTACGACGCCGAGCTGATCGACCGGCTCGCGACGGTGGACCGGGCCCTGGAGGTCGAGCAGCTGCGCGCCGCCGACCTCACGACCCATCTGCAGCGCCTGGACGCGGCCGACGAGCAGGCGATCGCCCCGTTCCTGGCCGTCGCCGACCGGGTGCTCGACCGCCTCGGCTGCGACCTGCTGGTCCGCTCCTTCGAACCGTCCGGGCTGCCCTCGCTCTACCTCCTGGACGAGGACACGGCCTTCCAGCTGGACGTCCGGGGCGCCCGGGAGCAGGTGGACGAGACCTGGGCGGCGATCCTCGGCACCTTCGAGGCCGACACCCCGCCCCGGCCCCGGCTGGTGCTCAACCACCGCAACCCGCTGGCCCGCCAGGTCCTCGCCCTGGCCGATCCCGAGCTCCAGGCGATGTGCCTGGAGGGCCTCTACGCCCAGGCCCTGCTGCTCGGCCACCACCCGCTGCGCCCGGTCGACACCGCCGCCCTCAACCAGTCCTTCCTCGGCCTGATCGGCCGGGCCGTCGCCGGAGGCCAGCGATGAGCCGTACCGAGCAGGAGCTCCGCGAGCTCTACCGCAGCACCCACGGGATGCCCTCGGGTGCGGCGAAGTTCGCCGCGCTGGAGGAGGTGATCCGCCACGCCGACGCCCTCGGGCTGGTCGAGTTCGCCTTCGACGTCAGGATGTCGGCGACCTCGACCTTCCAGCACAGCTGGGCGGCGGCGAAGGCGTTCCTCACCTTCTCCTGGTGCCTCGCGGCCTACGACCGGGAGCCGGAGCGTTTCGGCGCCGGGCACGAGCACAGCCTGCTGTGGCACTTCAAGTGGATGGTCTACAGCGTCTACCAGTTCCCGGAGATCCCGCTGCAGCGGACGATGGACCTGCTGGACGACATGGAGCGGCGCTACCGCCGGGGCGGCCACAGCCTGCACGCCGTCCTCCAGCACCGCGGTCTGCTGGCGGAGAGCATCGGCGAACTCGATCAGGCGCAGGACTTCTACGAGCGGATGACGCTCAGCAAGCGGGACGGGCTCTCCGACTGCTCGGGCTGCGTGCCGAGCAGTCACGTTCGGACCCTGGTGGCGCTCGGCCGGGACGAGGAGGCGATCCGGGTCGGAGAGCCGGCCATCCGTTCCGGCTGCACCGAGCAGCCGCAGTGGATCTACTCCGAGCTGCTGCTGCCCTTCGTGCGGTCCGGCCTGGGCGAGCGGGCCGTCGAGGCGCACCGCACCGCCTACCGGAGGATCCGCGACAACCCGCACCACCTGGGGGAGCTGGCGCTGAACCTGCTGTTCTGCGTGCGCAGCGGCAACCTCGGGCGCGGACTCGACCTGATCGAGCGGCACCTCTCCTGGCTGGACCGGCCGCGCACACCGCTGATGGAGATGGAGTTCGCGGCGGCGGCCGTCGCCGTCCTGTCCCGGGCGCGGGAACAGGACGGCGGCGACGGGACGGTCCTGCGCTTCCCCACCGTGGAGGGAAAGCGCCGCCCGGACGCGCGGGTGGCCGACCTCGCCGTGGAACTGCGTGAGCGCGCCCTGGCCATCGCGGAACGGTTCGACGCCCGCAACGGGAACACGTACCAGAGCACCCGAATACGGGACTGGATGGGCACCGGCCCGATCGGCGAGCCCACTCCCCTGTCGGTCTTCGAACGCGACCTGGGAACCCGCAGCGGGGAGCGCCTCCAGCGGCTGGTCGACCAGGTCGCGGCCCAGACCGCGGCCGGAGACCTGACCGCCGCGGCACGCAGCAGGGTCGCCACCGCCGAGGTGCTCCTCGCCGAGGAGCAGTACAGCGAGGCCGCGGAGGCGGCCGAGGAGGCCGTCCGCGAGCTCGACCGGCTCGGTCTGACGGCCGACCTGGCGGCCTGCCGGTGGCTGCTGGCCCGCGCCTACCGGGAGGGCGGCCAGCGGCAGTCGGCCACCGGGGTGCTGCGCGAGCTCCTGGACTCGGACCCGTGGGCGCGGGACCCGTGGGCGCGGGAGCCGCGGGAGGGCTCCCCGGCGGTGGCACTGCCACCGCGCCCGGAGCTCGAAACCGCCCTCGGCGAGTCGCTGGGCTACGGCCCCGAGGCCGCCGCCCGGTACCTCGCCGCGGCCCGGGGTTTCGAGGCCGCCGGACGTACGGAGGACTCGGTGGCGGCGCTCGGGGCGGCACTGACCCGGCACCCGCGCGCCGACGGCGAGCCCGTCGAGGGCCTGCTCGCCGACCTCCTCGCGGAGGCCGACGCGGCCCTCGGCCGCCTCCTCGGCGAGGTCCCGCCCGCACGCCCGGTGGGCCCCGCCGTCGAGGCGACCGTCGACACGGTGCTCGCCTCCGCGCGCCACCTGCACTCGTCCGGCCGCTTCGAGGACGCCGCCGACCGGCTGCGAACGGGCTGCGCGCTGCTCGACGCGCACCCGGACGCCGTCGCAGCGAGCCGCCGCGGCGACCTGCTCACCGAACTCGGAGCGGTCCACCTGCGCCTCGGCGACCCGGCGGCGGCCGAGGAAGCGGCCCGCGCCGCCCTGGAGCTGCTGGAGGACCCCGACTACGCCTGGGACGAGGTGGTCGTCCTCGCCAAGGCCCTGCGGGCGCTCGGCAAGGACGAGGAGTTCTCCGAGCTCATGGCCGACCACGGCCTGGACGAGGGGGACCTGGACGACTGACACACCGGGCGGCG
>NZ_JAFLNG010000471.1 GCF_017427025.1 Streptomyces sp. FH025 | reverse complement strand
GGTTCGGCCGGGGCCGCCTGCTGCGGCCAGCGGATGCGCGTCGCGCAGAGCGAGACGATCGCGGCCGAGGCGGCGACCGCGGCCATGCCCCAGACCAGGCTGGTGGCACCGGCGATGAAGCCGATCACCGCGGGACCGGCCAGCAGGCCGGTGGTGCCCATCGCGGCGACCAGCGAGAGCGCGTCGGGGCCCTGGCGGGCGGCGGCCACGTAGACGCACGGGGTCACCGCGGCCACTCCCAGGCCGACGCAGGCGAAGCCGAGCAGGGTCGGCACCACGCCGCCGACCAGCAGGGCGAGGGCGAGGCCGAGCCCGGCCAGCAGGCTGCCGACGCGCACGAGCCGGCCGTCGCCGAAGCGGGTGCGCCAGCCGTCCGCGAAGATCCGGGCGCAGACCATCATCACCGAGACCACGGCGATGCCCATCGGGGCGAGCCCGCCGCCCGCGTGCACCACGTCCTTGAGGTAGAGCGCCGACCAGTCGTTCATGGCGCCCTCGGTGACGGTGCCGAAGACCATGGCCAGGCCCATCCAGAGCGTCGCCACGGTCGGCAGGGCGAGGCCCTTGCGCTCCTTCTTCTCCGCCGGCGAGTCGGCCGCGTCCTGCCGGGCCTCGTCCTGCTGGGGCCCGTCCGCGAGCAGCCCCGGCCGGGCGGCCACCACCAGCACCGCCAGCAGCAGCGCGGCCAGCCCGAAGTGCGCCGCGAGGGTGCCGGTGAAGGCGTTGACGCCCGAGGCCAGCAGCGCCGCCAGCAGCGAGCCGGCACTGAAGGTGGCGTGCAGCCTGGACATCGTGGTCCGCTCGAACCGGGCCTCCAGGGCGGCGCCCTGGGCGTTCATCGCGACGTTCAGGGCGCCGACCGCGACGCCGTCGCAGAACAGCACCAGCAGGGTGACCGGGTAGTTCGGCACCACCGACAGCGCGAGCAGGATCACCCCGAGGGCGAGCGCGGACACCACCGAGAGCAGCCGGGATCCCAGCCGCCGCATCAGTACGGCCACCAGCGGGAAGGACACCGCCGCGCCGATTCCGCAGGTCATCAGCAGCAGGCCGATCTGGGCCTCGCCCAGGTCGAGCCGCGCCTTGAGCGCGGGCACCCGGGAGACCCAGGTCGCGTACTGGAATCCGAGGACGAAGAACAGTGCGCCGATGGCCACTTGGGAGCGGCGGAACTCGTCGCGAACGGGGGACATGTGCATCAGCCCACTTCGGCTCTGGGTGGGGACCCGAGGGTCGGGTCGGTGGAGTGCGGCAGCGGCCAGGCCGGGACGGGGTCGGCCGGGACGGGGGTCAGGGGCATCGCCATGTAGACCGCCCGGGAGCCGTAGCTCTCCGGCAGGTCGACCTCGGGCCGGGCCCGGTAGCCCAGCGGGTTCCACAGCACGTGCGAACCGCGCACCGCGACCAGGGAGACCGTCCGGTAGCCCGCCGCCCTGGCCGTGCCCTCCAGGTGCCGCAGCATCCGGTGGGACAGGCCCCGGCCGCGCAGCTCCTCGCTGATCACCAGGTCGTGGGCGTGCAGGTTGTCCGCCCGTACCCCGCCCTCCTCGGCCAGGCTGAGGTCCGGGCAGCGGAACAGCGGGTACGGCAGGGCGAGCAGGTAGCCGCCGAAGCGGCCCTCGTGCTCCAGCACGAAGCAGGTGTCGGGCGAGGCGCGGTGCCGGGAGCGCAGCGCCTCGCGGCCCTCGGAGAGGCCGCTGGCGGCGTAGGCGCGCTCCTCCAGCGCGACCACCTCGTCCCAGTCCTCCTCCCGGAGCAGCCGGATGCGGGTGTCGGTCGTGTGGGAGTCGGTCGTACGGGTGGTGTCGTTCATGAGGCGCCTCCGTCCGGATCCGGGCCGCCGCCGACGCAGGTGTACGGCAGCGGCGCGAAGCCGTTGAACCCGCGGGTCGCGTAGGCGGTGGCGTACGCGCCGCAGGAGTGGATCCAGACCGGGTCGCCGGAGGCGATCGCGCGCGGGACCCGCACCCGGCCGCCGTCCTGCGCGTACGCGTCGTCGCTGTCACAGGTCGGACCGGCCACCACGGCGTTGACGAACTGACCGCCGGGATGGGTCGGGAACTCCAACCGGTACTGCAACTGGTCCATCTCGTACAGGCCGTTGAACTTGCCGCAGCTCAGGTACAGCCAGTCCTCGCCGGTACCGTCGAGGCGGTGGCGGGAGGTGAGCCGGGCGACATGGGCGCGGATCGCCCCGTGGTCGGCGACCAGGTGCCGCCCGGGCTCCAGCAGGAACTCCAGCGGCGCGGCGTTGACCGCGCGCAGCCGTTCCATGCCCTCGCGGATCACCGCGAACATCTTGTCCAGCGGCGGCTCCAGCGGGCGTCCGCGCCGGTCGAGGACGCCCAGGGCGGGCAGGCCGCCGCCGAGGTTGATCCGCTCCGGGGTGATGCCGCGCCAGTTGAGCGCCTCCAGGACGGCGGCCAGCGAGTCGATCGCCGCCCCCCACGCCTCGGCGGTCATCTGCTGGGAGCCGACGTGCACCGACAGCCCGGACGGCACCAGCCCGGCGGCGCGGGCGGCGTCGAGCACCCGGACCGCGTCCTCGGGCGAGCAGCCGAACTTGTGGCTCAGGCCCCACAGCGCGCCCTCGCCGGTGGTGGCGAGGCGGCAGAACACCCGTGAACCGGGGGCGTGTTCGGCGATCGCCGCGACGTCCTCCAGACTGTCGGTGGCGAAGTCGCGCACGCCCAGCCGGTAGGCCTCGGCGATGTTGCGGTCGGACTTGACGGTGTTGCCGTAGTGGATCAGCTCGGGGGCCACACCGGTGCTCAGCGCCTGGGCGACCTCCTGCGGGCCGGCCGCGTCGAAGCCCGAACCGAGCCGGGCGAGGTGGGCGAGCACCTCGTCCACCGGGCAGGCCTTCATCGCGAACCGCACCGCCACACCGGGCAGTTCGGCACACAGCGCGGCGTACTGACGGCCGATGCCGTCCAGATCGTAGACGAGGGTGTCCTCGGTGGCGGCCGCGAGCGCGGCCCGCAGAGCGCTGTGGTCGTGCTGGTCGGGGCGGGGCGCGCTGTCCGCGTGGACGGTGGCCGCGGCGGTCGGGGCGCGGTGGTTGGTCTTCCGGGCGGCCTCGGTCCGCGGGTGGCCCGCCTTCTGGTGCTGGGCCCTCCCGTGGTCGACCGGTGGGCGCGGTTCGGTGGTCTGAGGTATCACGTGTGAACTCCCGGTCCGGCTGGGGCGTGTCTTGTGGGTCTTGTCGGATCAGGCCGCGGCGTTGGGGTGCGTGCATCGCAAGGCGGAGGAGGGAGCCACTGCGGAGCATTGGCGACCGACGACAACGCGGCGAGGTGCGTGCCCCGGCGTCGCGGACCCGGCAAAGATCCGCAAGACACGCCCCTACCACGGCAGCCGGTCGGCGGGGGTGGCCTTGCTCGCCCGCACCAGCGGGCCCCACGCGTCGATCAGCAGTGCGAAGTCCTCGATGTCCGCCTGCGCCTCGTCGAGCAGACGCGTCCGCAGGGACGCCAGGTGGTCGGCGAACTCGGCGTACTTCCCGCCCAGTCGCCGGTAGCAGCGGTCGAGTTCGGCGAGCCGCCGGTGGTTCTCGGTCCGGTCCGTCGCGGCGCTGCGACGGACGGAGTCGGCGATCGCCTCGGTCCGGACGTGGTGCCGCTCGTCGAGCAGGGCCGCGCCGGCCTCCTCCATCTCGGTGTAGACCGGGTGGAGGTAGAGCATGGAGAGCAGGAACTTGGCGTAGCGCTCCTGGTAGGCGGTGAAGCCGGGCCCGGTACGCCGCTCCGGGGTGTAGTAGTTGACGATGTGCCGGTTGTGCGTCACCCCGGGCAGGGTGGCGTCATGGACCAGGTGGTGCAGGAAGTAGTCGCTGCCGATGGTGTCGGTGGCGGGCGGCAGCGGGACGCGTTCGTACACCTCGCGGTCGAGGGCGATGTTGCACATGTCGATCCGCCAGATGTCGGGCCGGTCGAGCACGGCGCGGTCGCCGGCGAAGGGCTCGGTGCCGGCGCCGATGAAGGACTCGGCGACCAGTTCGCGCCGCTCCTCCTCGGTCGCTCCGGTGGGCGCCCAGAGCGCGACCACGTCGTGGTAGGCCTGCGGGTCCAGGTCGCGGATCTCCCCCAGGTCGACGGAGAGTTCGCCGATGAAGGAGGCGCCGACCAGGGCGACCGGCTTGTCGGCGTGGGCCCGGTCCAGGGTGTGCTCGGTGACGGCGGCGGCCGCGTCGGCGGCCTTGAGCCCGATCGTGGCGAGCTCGTGCTCGATCGGGAACACCGGCTCGCCGTCGAGCAGTTGGTAGCGGCTGTCGGAGTCGCGGCGGTGCACCGAGGCGCAGCCGAGCGCGGCGGCCAGCAGGAACGCCCGGTTGGTGCAGGCACCGTAGGAGACGGCGTCGGGCAGCATCAGGTCGAGCAGCTTGTCCGGCCCGGGCAGGTCGGCGCGCTCGATCACCTCGCGCAGGAAGGCGCGTTGGGCGTCCTCGTCCAGGTGGTGGACGACCACTCCCTCGGCGGGCGGCAGCGCGGCCAGCGCCTCCGCGTGCCGGGCGCGGTCGGCGGGGTCGGCGGAGTCCAGCACCAGCAGGTGCACCCGGACGCCGAACCGCCGGGCGGCGTAGGCGGCTTCGCCGCCGATCGCGGTGATGGTGCCGGCGCACTCGCGGTTGGTGGGCAGGGTCAGGCAGACGTCGCGCATTCCGGCTCCCCCGTCGACTCCCGCTGCTCGTGACCGTCGCCGCTCCAGGACCGCAGGCCGAGCAGCTTCTCCCCCAGCTCGGTCAGCTCGGCGGGCCCGTAGCGCAGCGCCTCGGGCTTGTCGGCGTCCCCGACCAGGGTGCGGTTCCAGTCGGGGGTGCCGAGGGTGCGCCAGGACTCGACCCGGGAGCGGCGCAGCGGCTCGGACTCCTCCAGGGCGGGCATCATGGACAGGTACTGCACGGCGCGCACCCCGTTCTCGGAGGTGTTGCGGGCGACGCCGTGGGCGAGCAGGCCGTTCCAGATCAGCAGGTCGCCGGCCTTCAACTCGGGCCGGACGACGGGGAACTCGGCGCGGTCGATGTCCGGGCGGATCGGGTCGCGGTCGGCGGGCTGGGTGGCCTGCCACTCGTTGTAGCGCCGGAACAGCTCGGGGTCGCACTGGAAGCCGCCGTGGTCGGGCGCGGTGTCGTTGAGCGCGATGATGCCCTGGACGCGCTGCGGCAGCATGCCCTGGGTGGTGTCGACGTCCCAGTGCAGTTCGATGTCGAAGCCCTTGTCGGTGGGCTCGATCAGCGCGCGGTCGCGGTTGCGGACGTTCGGCGGGTTGAGGTTGAGCCGGTCGAGGGTGACCCAGAGCTCCTCGGCGTCCCAGACGTCGACGAAGGCGTCGTAGACGCGCTGCGCCTGGCGGCTGTCCCAGATGAGCTGGTGGTGGTAGGCCTCGACGAAGCCGTAGATGTGCAGGTGCTGGTCGAGTTCGTCGCGGTACTCGCGCTCGCGGTACCAGTCCTCCGGGCGGTCGGGCGACAGTCCCTGGAAGTCCCAGGTGAAGTCGAGCAGGCGCCGGGCGGCCTCGGCCGGGATCGCCTGCTTCACGACGACGTAGCCGTAGGTCTGCCAGAACGCGAAGTCCTCCTCGGAGAGCACCCGCAGCGGGAGCCGCTTGCGCAGTTCGCGCAGCGCCGTGCGGGCCAGGTAGCTCTCGGTGTCCGCGCTGAAGTAGGGGCGCTCGGTGGCGGCCCGGTACAGGTATTCCTCGGCGGGCCCGTCGGGGAGTTCGTCGTGGTGTTCGTCGGGGCTCGGCATGGGCGGTCACTCCGTGGTTCGTAGTCGACTCAGCGCGTCCTGGGGCGCTCGGTGTGGGCACGGCGGGTCGGCGGCCGGTCGTCGGCCGCGAGGGGAATTCGGCGCGCGGATACGGTCCCGTCCGTATGCGCTCCTTCTCGGCCCGGCCCGCGAGCGCGGAACAGCACCACGTCAGGGGGCCAACTGGCCCGCCCGGCAAGGCTGCTCACCCCGCATCAGCCATTGGCGAACCGCGCTCCCCATACGTTGGACTAGACCAACTAATGGTGTCAACCCTTTCCAGTGGGTAACCAATTGGGAAATCGGCGCAGCTCACGACGCCTTCCAGGCTTCGCTTTATGTTTCGGAGACTGACATAAG
>NZ_JAFLNG010000470.1 GCF_017427025.1 Streptomyces sp. FH025 | reverse complement strand
CGCGGTGGCCGGGGGCGTGGTCCCGGTGCCGCTCGGAGCGGGGTGCGAGGCGGAGCCCGTCCCGCTGGCGCCACCGGCCGCCGTACCGCTGGGCGTGACGGGGGCGGTGCTCCTGGCCTCCGCCGAACCGGGCCCGCCGGAGAGCCCGAAGTGGTCCCCCTCGTGCAGGACGGGCAGCGCGATCGCGACGGCCGCCGCCAGTGCCAGCGCGCCGGTCAGGGCGCCGCGCCGGGCGGCCCGCCGGCGGGGTACGGCCTGCCGGATGCGGGGCAGGCCGCCGGGCTCGGGCTGGATCCCGGCCACCGCGCCGTGCAGGAGTTCGCGCAGCGCCCGTTCCTCGGCGGAGAGTCCCGAGAGATCGTCGTCCCCGGGCCGCTGCCGGGCGCCGTCATCCATGTCCGGCCTCCATCTGGGCCCGGAGGGCGGCGAGTCCGCGTGAACCGTAGGCCTTCACCGAGCCGATCGAGATGCCCAGGGTCTCGGCGACCTGCGCCTCCGTCATGTCCACGAAGTAACGCAGCACCAGAACCTCCCGCTGACGGCGTTGCAGACCCTTCAGCGCGGCCTTCAACTGGTCGCGCTCCAGGGCATCGTAGGCACCTTCTTCTGCACTGGCCATGTCAGGCATGGGCTTCGGCAGCAGTCTCAGGCCCAGGATCCGGCGACGCAGCGTGGAGCGCGACAGGTTCACCACCGTCTGCCGCAGGTAGGCCAGGGTCTTCTCGGGCTCGCGCACCCGGCGCCGGGCGGCGTGCACCCGGATGAAGGCCTCCTGCACGACGTCCTCGCAGGTGGAGAGGTCGTCCAGGAGCAGCGCGGCGAGCCGCAGCAGCGAGCGGTAGTGCGCCTGGTAGGTCTCGGTGAGCAGGTCCTCGCTGGTACCCGCGTCGGTACCGGCGCCGGAGTCCGCCGCACCCGGTGCGGCCGCCGTCATCTGGTCGTCTTCCGGCCTACTCGAAGGCCACGGGGCGCGCGACGGGAAGGCCACCGCGGCTCTCGCCGGGATGCCCGCCCTTGCCCCCACCATCACGTTCGCCACGCCCGTTGGACACTCGATCCCCTGTCATGGTTGCCCAGCCCGGGGGCCATTCTTCCGCATCGGTGGAAGAGGGCTCCACGGGATTCCGGACAGATTGTGTCGAGGAGCGGACACAGGTCCGGACGACCGGTGCGAACTCCATGGGCACGACGGGGATTCCCCGAGCCCCCGGCCCCTGGGGGCTCGGGGTCCCGAAGTGCGCGGTCCCGGGGGCTCGGGGTCCCGAAGTACGCGGTCCCGCGGTCCCGGGGTCCCGAAGTGCGCGGTCCCGCGGTCCCGGGGTCCGCGGCTCCGAACGCTACTCCTCCCCCACCGTCAGCTCACCGGCCACCAGCTCGGCGATCTGCAGCAGGTTGAGCGCGGCGCCCTTGCGCAGGTTGTCGCCGCAGAGGAAGAGGTCGAGCGCGTCCGGCTCGTCCAGCGCCCGGCGCACCCGCCCGACCCAGACCGGGTCGGTGCCGACCGCGTCGTTCGGGGTGGGGAACTCCCCGGACGCCGGATCGTCGTAGAGCACCACGCCGGGCGTCTCCCGCAGGATGTCCTGCGCGTGCTCCTGGCTGACCTCGCGTTCGAAGCGCGCGTGCACCACCAGCGCGTGGGTCCGCACGACCGGGATGCGGACGCAGGTCGCGGAGACCCGCAGCGCGGGCAGGCCGAGGATGCGGCGGGCCTCGTCGCGCAGGCCGAGCTCCTGGGCGGACCAGCCGCCGTCGCGCAGGCCGCCGGTCCAGGGCACGGCGTTGAGGGCGAGCGGGGCGGCGAACGGCCCGTGGTCGGCGATGACGGCGCGCAGGTCGCCGGTCTGCCGGCCGACCTCGGTGTCGGCCACCAGCGCGGTCTGCTCGCGCAGCGCGGCCACGCCCTCGCGGCCCTCGCCGCTGGCGGCCTGGTAGGTGGCCACGACGAGCTGCTCCAGCCCGTACTCGGCGTGCAGCGCGCCGACCGCCGCGGTCAGCGCGAGCGTGGTGCCGGCCGGGCTGGCCACGATGCCGCGCGGACGGATCCGCAGCGCGGCCGCGTTGACCTCGGGGACGACCAGCGGCACGTCGTCGGCGGTACGGAAGGCGGCCGAGTCGTCGACCACCACGACGCCCTTGGCCGCCGCGATCGGCGCCCACTGGGCGGAGACCTCGTCGGGGACGGCGAACACGGCGACGTCGATCCCCTCGAAGGCCTCCTCCGCCAGCGGGACGACCCCGACCGCTTCTCCGCGCACCACCGGCGTACGGCCGGCCGAGCGCGGGGAGGCGACGAGTCGGACCTCGCCCCAGACGTCCTGGCGGAGGGAGAGCAGGCCGAGCAGCACCTCGCCGACCGCGCCGGTGGCGCCGACGACGGCGAGGTTCGGGCGCCGGGTCGTCACCCGGTGCCCCCGCCCGGCTCCCGGATCATCGCCCGGTGCCGCCGTAGACGACGGCCTCGTCCGTCTCGCTGTCCAGTCCGAAGGCGCTGTGCACGGCGCGGACGGCCTCCGGCACGTCGTCCGCACGGGTGACCACCGAGATGCGGATCTCCGAGGTGGAGATCAGCTCGATGTTGACGCCCGCGGCGGACAGCGCCTCGAAGAACGTGGCGGTGACGCCCGGGTTGGAGCGCATGCCGGCGCCGACCAGCGAGATCTTGCCGATCGCGTCGTCGTAGCGCAGCGACTCGTAGCCGATGCCCTCCTTGACCCGGCCGAGCGCGTCGATGGCCTTCTGGCCCTCGGTCTTGGGCAGGGTGAAGGAGATGTCGGTCAGGCCGGTCGAGGCGGCGGAGACGTTCTGCACCACCATGTCGATGTTGACCTCGGCGTCGGCGATGGCGCGGAAGATGCGCGCGGCCTCGCCCGGCTTGTCGGGCACGCCGACGACCGTGACCTTGGCCTCGGAGGTGTCGTGGGCGACTCCGGAGATGATGGCCTGCTCCATCTCGCCCCCTTCGGGCTTGTGCGGGTTGTCGTTGCTGACGATCGTCCCGGGAAGACCCGAGAAGGACGAGCGTACGTGAATCGGGATGTTGTAGCGACGGGCGTACTCAACACACCGATCGAGCAACACCTTGGATCCGCACGAGGCCAGCTCCAGCATGTCCTCGTACGCGATCCAGTCGATCTTGCGGGCCTTCTTCACCACGCGCGGGTCGGCGGTGAACACGCCGTCCACGTCGGTGTAGATCTCGCAGACCTCGGCCTTGAGCGCGGCCGCGAGGGCGACCGCCGTGGTGTCCGAGCCGCCGCGGCCCAGGGTGGTGATGTCCTTGCTGCTCTGGGACACACCCTGGAAGCCGGCCACGATCGCGATGTTGCCCTCGTCCAGGGCGGTGCGGATGCGGCCCGGCGTCACGTCGATGATGCGCGCCTTGTTGTGCACGGAGTCCGTGATGACACCGGCCTGGCTGCCCGTGAAGGACTGCGCCTCGTGCCCCAGGGATTTGATCGCCATGGCCAGCAGCGCCATGGAGATGCGCTCTCCAGCGGTCAGCAGCATGTCGAACTCACGGCCGGCAGGAAGCGGTGACACCTGCTCCGCGAGTTCGATGAGCTCGTCCGTCGTGTCGCCCATCGCGGACACCACGACGACGACCTCATGGCCGGCCTTCTTGGCGTCAACGATTCGGCGGGCTACGCGCTTGATGCCTGCGGCATCCGCAACGGATGAGCCGCCGTACTTCTGCACGACAAGGCCCACGTGCGCTCCTCGACTTGTGTCGTTTTCCGGGGGCGACAGGCCCCCGTACCCCCCGGGGGAGAGGGGGGTGCGGTCGGCGTCAGTCTACCGAGCAGGGGTGCCGCGACCGGCGCTTTCCATATGATGAGACGGACGTTTCAGCACGTGGTCGGCGGTGCGGGGCTCTCCGCCGACAGGGTCTGCGGGCAATTCGGTAACGCTCCGAAGAATCAGCGGATCGGAGTACGGCGGCTCGGCCGGATTTCTTTTCCGGGCGGATTGCTGAGGCATTCGTCACAATCCGTCGCGCGGCCGGGCGCCGGTAGGCGGAATTCCCGCTACCGGTGGCCCATGACCGGCCGCTGCCCGCCGCCGTCGGTTACCGCTGTCCGTTACCGCCCGATGCCGAGCTCGGCCGCCATCAGGTCCCCGGCCTGCTGCTCCAGCTGCTCGTCGGTGAGCCCGTCGTCGTCGGTGTCCGCGCCGTCCGGCACCGCCCCGATCGGGCTGTCCAGCCGGACGTGGGCGATCAGCGACTGCAACGCCCGCAGCACCGCCGTGCAGGTCGTGCCCCAGTTGGAGAGGTACGAGAACTGCCACCACCACAGCGCCTCGCTGACCCGGCCCTCGCGGTAGTGGGTCAGGCCGTGCTGGAGCTCGCTGACCACGCCGGCCAGGTCGTCCGAGATCCGGAAGGCGTTCGGCTTCTCCGGCGGACCGTACGGGTCGAAGACCTCGTGGTAGACGTCGATCGGCGCGAGCAGCACGGCGAGGCGCTCGCGCAGCTGCTCGCCGTCCGGCTCCGGCCCGGCGTCGGGCTCGAAGCGGTCGTCCGGGACGACGTCCTCGATCGCGCCGAGCCTGCCGCCGGCCAGCAGCAGCTGCGACACCTCCAGGAGCAGCAGCGAGACCGCGCTGCCCGGTTCGTCGCCCTTGGCGACCTCGGTGACGGCGAGCACGAAGCTCTCCACCGAGTCGGCGATCTGCACGGCGAAGTCGTCCGGCTCCGAGCCGTGGCCGTGGGGCTGCTGGTTGATCGTCCGGTCAGACATCGAGCAGTCGTCTCCCTTCGAAGGCGCGACCGAGGGTGACCTCGTCCGCGTACTCCAGGTCCCCTCCGACGGGCAGACCGCTCGCCAGACGGGTCACCTTCAGGCCCATCGGCTTGCAGAGCCGGGCCAGGTAGGTGGCGGTCGCCTCCCCCTCCAGGTTGGGGTCGGTGGCCAGGATCAGCTCGGTGACCGTACCGTCCGCGAGGCGTGCGAGCAGCTCGCGGATGCGCAGGTCGTCCGGGCCGACGCCCTCGATGGGGCTGATCGCGCCGCCCAACACGTGGTAGCGGCCGCGGAACTCACGGGTGCGCTCGATGGCGACGACGTCCTTGGACTCCTCGACCACGCAGATGACGCCGAGGTCGCGGCGGGGGTCCAGGCAGACCCTGCACTGCTCGGCCTCCGCGACGTTGCCGCAGACCACGCAGAAGCGGACCTTGTCCTTGACCTCCAGCAGCGCGTGCGCGAGGCGGCGCACGTCGATCGGGTCGGCCTGCAGCACGTGGAAGGCGATCCGCTGGGCGCTCTTGGGCCCGACGCCGGGCAGCCTGCCCAGTTCGTCGATCAGGTCCTGAACCACGCCCTCGTACAACGTCGCGCCTTCCCTCGGATGGTCGGTGGTGCTCCGGTGCCATCATCCAACGAATCGGGCGTCGGACACACCGCCCGACGCCCGACTCCCACAGAAATCACATGGGTCAATCGTCTGAACTTCAGACCATCGGACCGCTTCTGGGCTGCCCTGAGGCGCCTCTGGAGGCCCTCCGGGGGCTCCAGGGGTTCTCCAGGGAGCTCCAGGGGCTCTCCAGGGTCCTGGAAGTCCTAGAAAGTCCTAGAACGGCAGACCGGGGATGCCGCCGCCGCCCAGGCCCTGGGTGAGCGGGCCCATCCGCTCGGCCTGCATCTTCTGCGCGGTCTGGTTGGCGTCCCGGACCGCCGCCAGGATCAGGTCGGCCAGGGTCTCGGTGTCCTCCGGGTCGACCGCGGCCGGGGCGATGGTCAGCGCCACCAGCTCACCGGCACCGGTCACCGTGGCCTCGACCAGGCCGCCGCCCGCCGTACCGTTCACCTTCGTCTCGGCCAGTTCCTGCTGGGCCTTCGCGAGATCCTGCTGCATCTTCTGCGCCTGCTTGAGCAGCTGCTGCATGTTGGGCTGACCACCACCGGGGAACACGGCTCACTCCTTGCTGTCATGGCTGTCGTGCGGTTCTTCGATCGTCACCGCTGAGCCTACGGCGTCGCTCAGTTGCCGCGGTGGTGGATCTCCTCCAGCACCGTGGCACCCAGCTCGCGGATGATCAGCTCCTGGCCGGAGAACGCGTCCTCGTTGAGGTCCGGGTCGTCCTCCTCCGGGATGTCGTCCTCCGGAGCCACC
>NZ_JAFLNG010000047.1 GCF_017427025.1 Streptomyces sp. FH025 | reverse complement strand
TCCTGCAACTGGAGTACGAGACTCAGACCCCCAACGGCCTGGAGGCCGTCCGCGGTCTGCTGCAACCGGCCGAACTCGCGCTGCGCGGCATGCCGGTGACGTGTTCCGCCTGCCGCGCCCGCAGAGACTGGCTGCTGCTCAACCACCGCCGCAACGTGTGGGTCCGCTGCCGCTGCGGAAACGAGTGGCTGGAGCCGGAGATCACCCGCCAGGACTTCGACGCGATGATCGCCAACCCGACCTGGACCTGCCACGCCACCACCGATGCCGCGCGGGTGGCCCTCGGCTTCGACGGCACTTTCGCCGGCATCTACCTGGATTAATGAGCGGTGTTGCATCCGATGCAACACTCGACGTGCCCGGCACCGACCGTTGACCTGCTGACTTCCGAGGGGGCCGACCCACGGTCGGCCCCCTCTCCCGAGCTCAGAGACCGCGCGCGTAACCGATGAAACGATGTTGCAGTAGACGCAACGCGGCCCGGGGCATGACGCGTGCTCGTGTCGTGCTGTATCCGGCCTGGGCTACTGGCTGCGCCCGGCCTGAGGCTTGCCCACGTTGGCCTCGACCTTGAACTCCCGCTTCATGCGGTCGATCAGCCCGTCGAGGCGCGGCTCGCTCATGTCGGCGATGACGGCCTGGCCAGTCTCCTCTTGCGTACGGACTTCGAAGGACGAGTCTCCTATAGCGCGGCCGGCTCGGACGACGACACCGGGCGCAGCCGCCGCAGTGCCTCGGAGAAGGTGCTGGTCAGTGTGGTGGCATCGGCCAGATCCGCCAGCAGGCGCGAACCAGCGTGGCTGACGACCCCGTGCCCGTCAGCACCACGGCAACGCCGCACCACGCCAGGTCCGACCGACCTTCACGGAACACGAGTTGCGCGAATCAGCCGCACCGGATGGGCACAATAAAAAAGCTCCGCTGTCCTTGAAATCGTCAAGTCGACCCGAGGGGGAGGGGGAGTCGAATGCACGCGCCAGCGAGCACATTCACCCCTCATCTGATATATCGGGGACTCAGAGGCGGATTCCGCAGGGGAGCAGCAGAAGCCCCTGTATGCCGGAGAGCGGAACCCGTAGTACCCACCTAGAGAAGGCAGTGAAGATCCAATGAATTGGTTCTTCACTGTCCTGTACCGACGCAGGAGGAAAGCATGGCAGGCAAGGCTAGCGTCGTGTTCGCCCACGGATTGTGGGCTGATGGCTCGTGCTTCGCAAAGCTCATCCCCGCGCTCCAGGCCGAGGGGCGCGAGGTCTTCGCCTCGCAGCACGGCCTCGACTCGCTCGAAGGCGACGTTGCCTGCGTCACTCGCGCGATCAATCACGTGCCCGGCCCGGTCGTGCTCGTGGGCCACTCCTACGGCGGCACGCTGATCACCAAGGCGGGCGTGCACGACCGGGTGGGCGCTTTGGTATACATCTGCGCGCTCGCCCCGGACGACGACGAGACCTCGCAGCAGCACCTGGACGCATTTCCCAGCTCGCCGGTTTTCGAGCACCTCGAGGTGGCCGACAACCGCATCTACCTCAAGGAGTCGGGCATCGGCCACTTCTGCGGCGACCTGCCGCTGGAGGAACAGAAGCTCGTGCTGGCGACCGCCAACCCGCCGACCGCGGACCTCTTCAACCAGCAGGTTCCCGGCAACGCCTGGCGAGCCAAGCCGAGCTGGTACATCGTGGGCGCCCAGGACCGCACGGTGAACCCGGACCGGGAGCGCGCTTCCGCCGAACGTATGAAGGCCACGACCGTCAGCCTCGACAGCAGCCACGTCCCGATGCTCTCGCAGCCCAAGGCCGTCCTCGACGTCATCCGCAACGCCGCGAAGACCCTGGAGTAGGGCCGAAGGACCGCGAGGTACGCCCCTTCGGGCAACTGGTCGGCCCTGCTGCTGATCCGCGTGACCGAGCGCCGCACCGACGCAACCTGACGGACCATCAGAACCGGACTTCAGAGGCTCCACCAGGTCACCCTCGCCGGGCGGCCGCGGGGATGGACTGGCCTTGGGGGGCACTCGCGCAGGGCGGCGAGCAGGCGGGCTTCCTGGTCGGCGTCCTCGTCGAAGACGAGGGCCTCTTTGACCGGGAAGTGCTTGAAGAGCGTGGTGATGGACACGTCGGCGGCATCCGCGATCTCGCGGATGCCGACCTGCTCGTATCCACCGCTCCAGGAAGAGCCGCGGAGCTGCGTCAGCCAAGGCCCGGCGGGTGGCGGCCTTCTTGCTCACGCCTTCGTGTATCAGGTAGATGAACCGCTGCTTCACCTCGGGGGCACCCGCTTGCCGGTCGGGCGCCCCTCGGTGGTGATCATTCTGTCCTTCATCGCCTGCCCGCTGGCTGGGTGTTGCGACGTTCATGAGAACCCGAGGCCGCGGGCGGGCCCTGCAGGGGTGCCGGGAGGGTCAGTTGGGCTGGCGGGTCGGCATGATCGTGACCTGCTGGAGATTCACGCGCGGTGGCAGCGTGGCGATGAAGCCGACGGTTTCAGCGATGTCCTGCGGCGTGAGCCACTCCATCGCCTCCTTGGAGTCCTCCAGCCACTGAAGCGCACCGTCATCGGTGACGTGGTTCTGCAGCTCGGTCGCGACGATGCCCGGCTCGAGCGCCGACACCCGCACGTTCTTGGCGCCCAGCTCGACACGCAGATGACGCGAGAGGTGGGTGACGTACGCCTTGGTGCCGGAGTACACGGCGAAGTTCGGGAAGATGTTCTGCGCCGCGATCGACGAGGTGTTGATCAGGTCGGCCACGCCTCGCTCCCCGGCGGCCTTGACCAACTGCGGGATGAACCCGCCGATGACGTTCATCAATCCGGTGATGTTGAGGTCGATCTGACGCCGCCACTGGTCGGTGGCCAGCTCCTCGATCGGGGCGGGCAGCATCACGCCCGCGTTGTTGAACAGCAGGTCGGCACCGCCCAGCTCGGCCGCCACCCGGCCGGCGGCCGACCCCACGGCCGCGGCATCGGTCACGTCGACAGCGATCGCCAGGGCGGTGCCGCCGCTCTTCTCGATCCGGGAGACCAGCTCGTTCAGCCGGTCCGCGCGCCGCGCCAGAACGGCGACGCGTGCGCCCAGCCCCGCCAGATGTTCGGCCGAGGCCTCGCCGATGCCGCTGGAGGCTCCGGTGACGACCGCCACGCGGCCGGTCAGTGGCTTGGCAAGGGTTTCCGTGGACATGCAGCACACCTTCCGAAAGGGGATGACTCAAGGGGGACCGCGGCCGCCCTCGCCGAGGGCCGGAATTACGGACATATCGCCCGATTCGTAAAGCCGTACGGTGCAACTGGTCCGAGGTTGCGGTCGGCACTCGGCGCGGCAGCCGTCAGCGCGCGAGGGGAACGGCGAACGGCTGGAATCCGCGGCGGCGCAGGAGGTGCGGGCCCAGGGATGAGCCCAGTGAGCGAAGCGACTCACACGGACGGCTCTGGTCTCCCGCCGCCGAGGTCTTGACGCCGCGGGCTGGTTGGGGGGCGCTATGTCCGCATGTAGTCCTCGACGGCGTCGACGATCAGGTTTTTGACGGCCTCCGGCTGGGAGACGAGGGACACGTGCGAGGAGTCGATCTCCACCGTCTTGCGGGCATTCGCCCGCTTCGCTTCGAATCGCTCCAGACTCGGATTGATCGCTTGGTCCTGCTTGCCGACAAGGGCGTAGACGGGCTTGTTCCGCCATGCGGCGCCGGTGAGCTTGTCCGTGAACGCCGACAGCGCGATCGGACGCTGTGTGGCTGCCAGAATGTCGGTCCGACTCGTGGGCAGGTCCTCGGCGAAGACCAGGTGCAGTCTGTCCGGCTGTACATACACGTCTGTGCCGGTAGTCCCGTCGCCATTGCGGAAGGGCACCTGCTTCAAAGCCTTGGTGAGTTCAGGGGGAGCGAAATTCGCCGAGAGACTGGAGAACGACTCTCCCGCATCGGGCATGATCGCGTTGATGTACACGAGGGCCTTGACGTTGTCGTTTCCGACGGCAGCCTGCGAGATCACCTCTCCGCCATAGGAATGACCAACCAGGACGATCGGTCCCTTGACGGACTCCAGGAAACTCGCGAGGTAGGTCGAGTCCTGGGGAATTCCGCGGAGGGGGTTGGCCGGTGCGGCCACCTTGTAGCCGTTCTTCTGGAGCCGTTCCACGACGCCGTTCCAGCTCGACGCGTCGGCGAAGGCACCGTGCACGAGCACGATGATGGGCTTCTCCCTGCCGGGATCACCGCTCGGACCACCGGCCTGCACCATTACGGCCGCCAGGACGGAGGCGGTTCCCGATACCGCCAGAAATGCCGCACCCCAACGAACGATGTTCAAGTCGCGGCGCGACTTCCAGGATATTCGCATGCCACTCCTTCGGCGCGAAGGCGTCAGGCGACGCCCGGGATCCCAGAGTCGAGGACACCAGTCGGCTCGTCTCCGCGTACGGGCCATCCGAGCGAACGCACCCCAGCGGCCTGGAGTCCTCCATCCTCCCGTGCACCCTCGACCAGGACCGACTCGCGCGGACTACACCACTCCAGCCACCCCGCTCCTCGACGCTCGTCAGTCGGTACGAGGCGGCCGCTCCCGTCGCCCGGGCGAGCTTGTCCTCCAGCTCCTCAGGAGTCAGTTCGTCGAACCTCCTGAGGACCTCACCTGTCACAGGACTTGTGGTTGCGATAGCCGTGAATCCACGCCATGACCACCTGACAAGAGCCGTAAATACACCCAATTTGCACTATCGCTCGCCTCGCGGAGCGGCGCGCTCACTGCGGGGAGCCGTACCCTCCAGGCCGGCCAGAACCTGCTTTGCGCCTGCGTCGACCAACCCGCCGCAGACGATGATGATCGGACGCTCCGTCATTTTTTCACGCCTGTCGGAGTTCTGAGCAGAGGTCATCAATTGTGCCGCACTGCTATTAGCTCTTGAGCATTGCCCCCTCCCGCGCTGCCAATACCCGATTGGCCTACTTGGATTGCCGTCCCCAGTGGACTGCGCCGATCATAATCGTGCGACGCTCCCGGCCAGAATGTCTCGCCTGCTACCCCGAGAGAGCGTCCTCGCGCACGACAGCCAGCGTGTCAGCGCGCCTCAGGCGACTCTCGGTGAACGGTCAAAGCGTCGACGACTGCGGGACCAACACCATGAAAGGATGCACTCGGCATGGCGAATGCGGAACTTAGGAAGGTCCTTATCACGGGAGCTGGCACCGGCTTCGGACTCGAAGCCGCTATGCGCCTGGCGGAGAAGGGCTTCGACGTGATTGCGGGGGTGGAGATCTACGCCCAGGTGCAAACACTGAAGTGGCAGGCAGTCGAGCGCGGAGTCAGGCTTCAGGTCGAGAAGCTCGACGTCACGAACGACGGTGACCGTCGCAAGGCCCTCAACTGGGGTGTGGAAATCCTCGTAAACAACGCCGGAGTCGGCGAAGGCGGCTCCACAGTTGACATTCCCGAGTCGAACATTCGGCACCAGTTCGAGGTCAACGTCACCGGGCCCCTGGTTCTCACCCAGGGGATCGCCAAGCAGATGATCAAGCGCGGGGCAGGCCGCATCGTCTGGGTTTCCTCGAGGGAGGGCCTGAACGTCAACCCGTTCACCGGCATCTACTCCGCCTCCAAGCACGCAGTCGAGGCGATCGCCGAGACTATGGCCTACGAGCTGCAGGAGCACAAAATCGAAGTCGCCACGGTCAACCCTGGGCCCTTCTTGACCGGGTTCAACGACCGCATGTTCCAGACCTGGGAGAGCTGGGAAGATGACCCGTCCCAGCGGCTCTTTGACTACTCCAAGCTCTCCTTCCCCCGCGCGCAGTTCGACCCTGAAGCGGTCTATGCGACGTTGACGGCCGTCGCTGCCGGCGAGGTAGACAGTTACCGCAATTTGGAGCCCAAGTCGATGCTTGAAGAGACCAAGCATCTTCAGGCGGTTCCGTGGGAGCGCAAGATCACGGACGGCCTTGGGACCCGACACCCGGCCATCCAGCATTCCTACGAAATGAAGCCGGAGACTCCTGTCGCCGCGTGACCCCCACTCCGCAGGTGACCGCGGGCAGAAGAGGTTCCTGAGCTCTGCCCCGGTGGTCGCGCACCGCCCGCCCTCCCCTGCTGGATGAGTGCTCGTGCCCGAGGACGGCCGGGTTGTGGAAAGCAACAGCAGTCATTTCGTGAAGACCAACGGTGGACCGGGCTGTCACACTCCGAGCCATGCACTGCCACGAGCGCACAACACTCACGAAACGCCGAAAGGACATCAATGCCTGTCAAGCCGACCGTGCTGCAGGATCGCTATCGCAATCGCGGCACCGCGTACACCCTGGAGGAGCGGGCGAGGCTTGGGATCACCGGGCGACTGCCAGCAGCCGTCGAGAGTCTCGACGAGCAGGCCGACCGGGCCTATACACAGCTCCAGCAGCAGCCTTCCGACCTGCACAAGTACATCTACCTCAATGAGGTCCACGACCGCAATCAGGTGCTGTACTTCAAGCTGCTCGCCGACCACCTGCACGAGTTGCTGCCCGTGGTCTACGACCCCACCGTCGGCGAAGCGATCGAGAAGTGGTCCGTCGACTACCGCGACTCGCGCGCGGTGTACCTGTCGATCGACCGTCCCGAGGACGTGAGAGCTTCGTTCGAGTCGCTCGGCCTTGGTGCGGACGATGTCGATCTGGTCGTCGTATCCGACGCCCAGGAGATTTTGGGTATCGGGGACTGGGGCGTCAACGGGACCGACATCTCCATCGGCAAACTCGCCGTCTACACCGCCGCGGCCGGCATCCACCCGAACCGGGTCATCGCCGTCAATCTTGACGTGGGGACAGATAACGAGCAGTTGCTCAACAGCCCCTCCTATCTGGGAAACCGGCACGCACGGGTGACCGGAAAGCAGTACGACGACTTCATCGCTCTCTACCTCGAGACAGCGTCCGAGTTGTTCCCGAACGCGCTCCTGCACTTTGAAGACTTCGGGCCGTCGAACGCCCGGAGGATCCTGGTGGAAAACGCCGACAAGTATCGGATCTTCAACGACGACATGCAGGGCACCGGCGCGATCGTCATGGCATCGGTCCTCTCGGCTCTGAAGGTGACCGGGGGACGCTGGTCCGAGCAGCGCCTGGTGGTCTTCGGCGCAGGAACCGCTGGGACCGGTATGGCCGACCAGATCTACGCAGCCATGTTGCGTGACGGCGCATCGCCCGAAGAGGCGAAGAGCAACATCTGGCTCGTGGACATCGACGGCTTGGTGACCGACGACATGCAGGATCTGCCTGACTATCAGCAGGTGTATGCACGGCCGAAGTCCGAGGTCAGCGAGTGGTCTGACGGTGAGATCGATCTGCTCACCACTGTCAAGCGCGTAAAGCCAACCATCCTCATCGGTACTTCTACCGCTCACAACGCGTTCACTGAGGAGGTCGTGAGGGCGCTGGCAGCCGGCGTCGAGCGCCCAATCCTCCTGCCGCTGTCCAACCCGACGAGCCGCATCGAGGTCATGCCGTCGGACGCGTTGCACTGGTCCGAGGGCAGGGTTCTGATCGCAGTCGGCATCCCCGTCGAACCGGTGGAGTACAACGGCGTCTCCTACGAGATCGGGCAGGCCAACAATGCCCTCCTCTACCCCGGACTCGGCCTCGGCACGATCGTGTCCGGTGCCCGCCACGTGACGGACAGCATGCTGCTCGCTGCCGCCGAAGCAGTGGCAAGCCAGGTCGATGTGTCACGGCCTGGGGCATCACTCCTGCCGCCGGTCTCAAACCTCAGGGCCTCGTCCGCGACCGTCGCGCTCGCCGTCGCCCGCGCCGCAGCGAAGGACGGTGTCGCAACGAGGTCCCCCGCCAACCTCGCTCAGGCCGTCCAGGACGCGATGTGGGAGCCGGTCTACCCCACGAGCGATCCGGAGGACCTGCGATGAGCGACAACCAGTCAACTCCCGCGATGAAAGACCTGCCGATCAGGATCCAGTCCAGCGGAAAGCGACAGGAATTCGACAGCATGGGCACGGTCGAGGTACCGGCGGACCGGTACTGGGGGGAAGACCATGCCTGCCACCACCTCATCACTGATCCCACCTGCTCTTGACCAACTCCGCGGCCGAGTCCCGCCGGATCGCGACCCGAACCGCTTTCACTGGTATCAGATTCCTCCAACCTTCAAAGGCGTTCTCTCATGGCCAAGATCCTTTTCGTGATGACCGGAGCAAGCTACTGGACGCTCAAAGACGGCCACCGGCAACCGACCGGGTACTGGGCTGAGGAGTTCGCAAGTCCGTACAGCGTGTTCACCGGGGCCGGCCACGAGGTCGCCATCGCCACCCCGGGCGGTGTCGTACCCGTCTGCGACACGATGAGCCTGCGACCCCGCTTCACAGGGGGAGAAGATGCATCCGTCGAGCAGGAAGGCATCATCGAAGAGGCCGAGCAGCTTCGCCACGCCATCCCGATCAAGGACGTGGACCTCCGTGACTACGACGCGGTCTACTACCCAGGAGGCCACGGCCCCATGGAGGACCTCTGGTGCGATGCTGATTCCGGGCTGCTGCTGAGGAGGGCCCTCGCGTCCGGCAAGCCGCTCGGCCTCGTCTGCCACGCCCCGGCGGCGCTGCTCGCCACCCGGGACGAGAAGGGTGACACGCCGTTTTCCAACTACCGCGTCACCGGATTCACGAACGACGAGGAGGCGGGCGTCGGCTTCGCCGACAAGGCCAAGTGGCTCATGGAGGACGAGGTCAGAAACCTTCCCACAGACTACTCCCGCGGCCCGATGTGGGAGTCATACACGGTGGTTGACCGCAACCTGTACACCGGACAGAATCCGGCGTCCTCTGGCCCGCTAGCCACGATCATGCTCAAAAGCCTCTCGTAGGCACGACACCGATCGCGTCGCCGCGCTCGGCGCCGCCCTCCTCGCGCTGATCACCGACCGCGAACAACTGCGGCTGATCCGCGACCGGCCCGTCGCGGCGGCAGCCTGCGTCCCAGGCGGAGCGCTGGTTGCCGCGCAGCACGATGCCCGGCGGCGCACGTCCACATCCGGCGCCAGCGTGTGGGCAGCCCGCGGCCGCCGCCACCCCGACGCCGCCGAACGGCCCCGGCACGCTCGAGGCATCGGTGTCCGCCCGGCTACCTCGGTCGGCGGCCGATGAGTGGCCGGGGCATGCGGACGTGCCTACGTTCGTCTCATGGGTACCGAAGGCGCGAGCCGGTCGTGGGACGCGGCAGCGGCGGAGGACGTGGCGCATCTGTTGGTGCGGTGTCTGCGGGCCGAGGGCGTGGAGTACGTCTTCGGGATTCCCGGCGAGGAGAACATCCGCTTCGTCGACGCGCTGAACGGCTCCGGGATCCGGTACATCCTGGTGCGCCATGAGCAGGCCGCATCGTTCATGGCGGAGATCTACGGGCGGCTGACCGGCCGGGCCGGCGTGTGCTCGGCCACGCTGGGACCTGGTGCGATCAATCTCCTGCTCGGTACCGCGGACGCCATGACCAACAGCGCGCCGATGGTGGCCCTGGCCGCGCAGGGGTCGCTGCGCCGGATCCATAAGGAGTCGCACCAGGTGATCGACCTGGTGTCGATGTTCGCCCCGGTCACCCAGTGGGCAGCCCGCATCGAGTGTCCGGACGCGGTGCCGGAGATGACACGCAAGGCGTTCAAGACCGCGCAGAGCGAGCGCCCCGGTGCCGTGTTCCTGGCAGTGCCGGAGGACATCGAGGCCGAACGTCCCGCAGAACCCCTTGCACCCCTGCAGATCGACGCGGTGCGCACCGACGCGCCCTCGCCCACCCAGATCGCGCGGGCGGCCGAGGTGCTTGCCACGGCTCGGCACCCCGTCGTGCTGGCAGGCCACGGCGCCGCCAGAGCCCGGGCCTCGGCCGCTCTGGTGCGGTTCGCCGAGCGGCTGGACCTCCCGGTCGCGACCACGTTCCACGGCAAGGGCGTCTTCCCCGACGACCACCCGAACGCCCTCGGCGCGGTCGGCTTCATGCGCCACGACTACGGCAACTTCGGCTTCGACACCGCCGACGTGCTGGTCTGCGTGGGCTATGAGATCCAGGAGTTCGACCCCGTCAAGATCAACCCGCACGGCGACAAACGAATCGTTCACGTGCACCGTTTCCCCGCCGAGGTCGACGCCCACTACCCGGTCGCCGTGGGCATCGAAGGAGACCCCTCACAGGCACTGGACGCCCTCGCGGCAGCACTGCCCGAAGGACTCACCTACGACTCCGCAAGCAGCGCCGAGATCCGCACACTGCTCGACGAAGAGCTCCAGTACGGACGCGACAACGACGCGTTCCCCCTGGTGCCGCAGCGCGTGGTGCACGATGTCCGCACCGCCCTGGACCGCCACGACATCGTTCTCGCCGACACCGGGGCCGGGAAGATGTGGATGTCCCGCCTCTACCCGACCTACGAACCAGACACTTGCCTGGTCTCCAACGGCCTGTCCACCATGGGTTTCGCGCTGCCGGGCGCCATCGCCGCCAGGCTCGCCCGGCCGGACCGACGAGTCCTGGCGATGATGGGCGACGGCTCGTTCCTGATGAACTCCCAGGAACTGGAAACCGCCGTCCGCGAACGCGTTCCGCTGGTCGTCCTCGTCCTGGTGGACGAGGAATACGGCCTGATCACCTGGAAGATGGAACTCGAACTCGGCCGCCACAGCCACACCCGGTTCGCCAACCCCGACCTGGTCGCCTACGCCGAGAGCTTCGGCGCACACGGCTACGCCATCGAGACCGCCGGCCAACTGCTGCCCGCATTGCGCCGCGCCCTCGACGACGACACGGTCTCCGTGATCGCCTGCCGCGTCGACTACTCCGAGAACCTGCGCCTGACCGACAGACTGGGCAGCCTCCACGGCCCGTTCTGAGAAGGGTACGGCTCTTCCGGAGGGAAAGGCTGAGCTGGGAGAACCCTGATCGGTGCAGTACGCGGGACCGCTCGCCCCTACCGTGGAGGGTCCACCAGCTGGCTCGGCATCGGCTTGTCCGTCAACTCGCTGATCGTCATGCCGCTGCTGGGCCGCGCCAAGCGCCGCCTCGGCTGCTGACACCACCGCCGAAGCCCGTCAGGCGGCCGGACCGAACAACTCGCCGAGCAGGGCGGCTCCGTCACCGGGTGCCCGCACCTCCACATGCAGGTCCGGGCCGTCGAGATGGAGCCGGAAGTCGAAGAACGGGCAGCACCGCTGCTCGGCCGCGGCCAGCCCGGTGACCTCGGCTGTCCGGGATCACGGTGCAAGCCGCGCCGGCGAGCACCCCGTGCCAGGCGGCGGCTCGCTCGGCCATGCCCGCGCCGCTCAGCGAGCAGGCCACCGCAGCCGTGCGCCACACCCTCATGATCCGCGAGGATCCAGGATGAACCAGGCTCGGTCAATCAAACGCCTCTGAAGCAGACGCGGCGGTATCTGTGCACTCCGGGACCGATTCGGATGCACTGGCAGACAAAGCGGAACCCGCTGACCGGCTCAGACTTGGCGAAGCCCAGTCGAGCGGAAATTGTGCCATGTCCGAATCAGACGACCCTGCCATCGTCCCGGTGCACGGTGCTTTCGCCGGTGCGTCCGGCTCCGCCCAGGTTGTCCCCGAGCTGCTGGCCGACGGGCTGGATGTGGTCGCCCCGGCGGCGCCAGCCACACTCTCACGGCCGTCGATACAGGAGTCCTTCGTCTCCGTGGACGCCGACACCCGGCTGCCGCCTGACACCTCGCCATCGACACCACCACCGACCCGTCGTCGCGACCGGTCGACTTCTGCCCGGCAACTGCGCTGGCTGCAAGGCGCGGGAGCTGTTCAGCGCGAAGGATTCCGTGGCAGGACCGCGGTGCTCACGGGCGGCGGCTACCGGAGCATCGCTCGGTCGTCCCGTACCGCCGTGAACACGGCCGGTGTGAACTTCCGGCCTGGAAAGCGGAACACAACGCCCCCCACCGGGGGGTCCTGCCCCTGCCGAGCATGTCTTCGCCCGTATGACGAGCTGGAAGATCCAGCCAGCACACCGCAGGTCGTTCAAGGGCAGTCATCTGCGTATGGCATGTCCCTGGAATAGGAGTAACTGGCAATGCAGATACCTGCTTTGACCGATTCAACAGGCCGTGGCCGACAGCGAAATATCGCCGTCTCACTCGTACTCACACTGGCGGCGGGCCTGCTGGGCCTTATGACCGCAGCGCCGGCTGCCGCCGTTCCCGGCACGCCGCCGCTGATCACCTGGAACATGCAGGGCGCCCAGTCGGGCGGCCAGAACAAGTGGACCGTCAACATCGGCAACATGGTCAACGGGGCGGTGACACCCCCGATCCTGGCGCTTCAGGAGATGGGATCGGACCTACCGCCGCAGGCGCGCGGGACCACCAGGGAGTTCCTCACCGTCGCCAACGGCGGCCTGTTGCCCGTTCCGGCCGCGGCCGGCCTCCAGGGCACCCTGCCGCCCTATGCGAACGCCGGCGGTCCGCAGCAGGTGCGCCACGGCCAGTGGGCCTCTGGCGGCATCAACCATGACGTGTACTTCCTGCAGACGGATCCCAACGGCGACGCGTGGGGCGGCGGGCGTGTCAACATCGGCTTTGTCACGGAACGGGGAGCGGACGACGTCGTCGTCCTCCCCAACCCCCTGGGGCCGCAGACCGGTTGGGCGGCGCGCGCGACGCTGGGTCTGCGATTCGGCGGCACCTGGTACTTCACCGTCCATGCCCTGTCGGGCTCGCACGGCAGTGACGCTCCCGGGCTGCTGACGAACATCAGCCGATTCGTGGCGAGCCGCGGGCAGGGTGAGGACTGGGTCGCCCTCGGCGACTGGAACCGGGAGCCGGCCTCTTTGCAGGCGGCGGGACTGCCTGCCGGGGCCGGCATCTTCAGCAGCGGGCAGGCGACCCATCGGGACGCCGGTGAGCTCGACTACGCGGTGTACTCCAACGGCAACCCGGGAGGTGTGATGGTCGCACCGATGGTCAACATCAACCGGGACTTCCTCGACTCCGATCACATGCCCGTGCTCCTCGGCCAGTTGACAGCCGCAGCGACCCACACGCAGTCCGTCGGGGGACGGGCGGTGGAGAGCATGGCCGCCGGCGGCGTACTGGACGTGTACCACGAGAGAACCGCCAACCTCACCCCCATCGACTCCTACGTCCGCAACGGACAGAGCAACCAGAGCTGGACGCTGGACTTCTACGGCGACAACACGGTCCGCTTCCAGGGCGAGGGCAGCGGCAGGTGCATCGACATCACCAACAGCGAGCAGAATCCGGGCTCCGGCCGTTCCCTCTCGCTCTGGGACTGCTCCGACACGGCCAGCCAGCGATGGACACCCGTACCCCTGGGCAACGACCAGTACCAGTTCCAGAGCGTGCTGCTGCCCAGTCTGTGCATGAACATCGAGGGCGGCCAGAGCGACCCCAACCTCACCGCGAATGTCGTCCTGTACAGCTGCGAGAACACCCCCAACGAGCGGTGGGTCATCACGCCCGCCCACCCGAGCAACGAGCAACTCGCGCATCCTGACGACCTGTCGCGGATCACGCCGGCGACGGTCACGATCGGGGCCGCGATCGACGGCGGTGTGCTGGACGCGTACCACGAGCGAACCGCCAACGACACGGACATCGTCTCCTGGCATCGCAACGGCTTGAGCAACCAGGGCTGGATCCCCCACTGGCACGGCGGCAACACCGTCACGTTCGAGGGCGTGGGCAGCCACCGTTGCATCGACATCTACCAGAGCGACCGGAACGTCACCGCCGGCCGCAAGCTCGTCCTGTGGGACTGCAGCGGCGGGACAAGCCAGCTCTGGCAAGCCATTCAGCTCGTCGACGGTCAGGTGGTCCTGCAGAGCGTTCTCTACCCCAACCTGTGCATGGACGTCGCGGGGGCTCCCAGCAACCCCGACAACGGTTACCTGGACGCCTGGAACTGCAACGGCAACCCCAACCAGCAGTTCATCCTCAGCCCGTTCGACCTGACCGGCTCACCGCAGCGCGACACGGATCCCGACCGGTTCGAGTCGTACCTGCGCATCGCCACCCCCGACCCCGGTCAGCCCGCGCAGCGGGTCGGCTACTACACCGGCTGGTCGACGTATGCCAACGCCTTCTACCCGAAGAACCTCGACACCGAAGGCATCGCGGGCAAGCTGACCGTCCTCAACTACGCGTTCGAGAACATCGACCCGGTCAACCTGACCTGCATGGCGGCGAACAAGCCGTCATCGTCAGACGAGAGCGACACCACCGGGAATGACGGCTCCGCCGACGCCTACGCCGACTACCAGAAGATCTACACCTCCGACATCAGCGTGGACGGCAGCAGCGACAGCTGGAGCCAGCCGCTGCGGGGCAACTTCAACCAGCTCAAGCAGCTGAAGACCAAGTATCCGAACCTGAAGGTCCTGGTGTCGATCGGCGGGTGGACCTACTCGAAGTACTTCTCGGACGCCGCCGCCACCGATGCCGCCCGCAAGAAGTTCGTCAGCTCCTGCATCGACATGTACATCAAGGGCAACCTGCCGACTGTCGGCGACGACCCGGCCGGCGGCAACGGCGCTGCGGCCGGGGTCTTCGACGGCTTCGACATCGACTGGGAGTTCCCCGGCAGTGCCAACGGCCACGCGGGCAATCACGTCTCCGCGCAGGACGGGGCCAACTACACCGCCCTGCTCAACGAGTTCCGCGCCGAACTCAACGCCCTCGGCGGCCAGCACATGCTCACCGCCGCGCTGCCTGCCGGACCCCGTGAGATCAACAACCTCGACCTCCCGAGCGTTGCCAACGCCCTCGACCTGGGTGACGTCATGACCTACGACATGCACGGCGCCTTCGAGACCAACGGGCCCACCAATTTCCAGGCCCCGTTGTACGACAGCCCGGCAAGCCCGGCCTTCGGAACCGGCTTCACCGTCAACGACGCGGTCACCCACTACCTCGGCGGCGGCTTCCCGGCTGGCAAGCTGGCCCTGGGCGTCCCGTTCTACGGGCGCGGCTGGACCGGCGCCCCCGACGGCGGACAGCACGGCCGCTACCAGTCCGTCACCGGCCCCACCGCCCCCTTCCCGCTCTCCAAGCAGCCGGGAACCGCCGTCTGGAAGGAACTCAAAGCAGCTGGACTGGCCAGCAGTTACTACTACGACCAACAGTCCAGGAGCACCTGGATCTACGACGGAACCAATTTCTGGAGCATCGAGACTCCCGACTCCCTCGCCGACAAACGGCAGTACATCAAGACCATGGGCCTGGGAGGCGTCATGATCTACTCCCTCGACGGCGACGACTCGTCGAGCACCCTGCTCAACGCTGCAACCGGCATGAGCAACTGACACCCGGCATCGTCGGAGGCCCGTGCCCAGGCACGGGCCTCCACGCACGTGGGCCTGCCGGTGGCGGGAACGGGATCCCGCCACCGGCAGGCGCGACAACACGCCTCACCCGGCGACCTTCGTCCGGAGGCCGGAGCAACACGCCCGGCCGGGATGTCGCCACCGACGCGGAACTCCACCCCACGCCTTCGGTGGGGGCCGAGGAAGTCGGGACGGTGCAGCCGCAGGCCGTTGAGTCCGACGATGACCGTCGATCCCTCGAGTTCGTCGCGAACGATGACGGCGTCGGCGGTCTCCAGCGCGAGGTCGGAGCCGGCCCGGCCCATCGCAATGCCGGTGTGGGCGGCGCCCAGGGCGGGGGCGTCGTTGACGCCGTCACCGATCACCAGCACCTTCCGCCCGGCCTCTTCCTGGTCCCTGACGGCGGTGACCTTGTCCTGGGGCAGCAGTCCTGCGCGCACGTCGCTGATGCCGACTTCGGCGGCGAGCCGGCGGGCGGCGCGCGGGTTGTCGCCGGTGACCAGCATCGGCGCCGTACCGGTCAGAGAGGTGAGCGCGGTGGCAGCGGCGTGCGCAGGTATCGCCCGCCGGCGCTCGTCCCGGCCGATGGCCGAGACCACCACGTGATCACGGCGAATACGCGCCTAAGGCCTGTCTGATAATTGATCTTGTGGCAGGTCGGGGCGAGTTGACGGACGTGGCGTGCGAGCGGATAGAGCCCCTGTTGCCGCAGGTGGACGGGCGTGGCCGTCCGTGGCGTGATCACCGGCCGGTGGTCAACGGGGTGCTGTGGCGACTGCGGACCGGGGCTCCGTGGCGCGATCTCCCGGAACGGTACGGGTCGTGGCAGACCGTTTACGAGCGGTTCGCCCGCTGGGAGGCGGACGGCACGTGGGCGAAGCTGCTGGAACACGTCCAGGTCCGCGATGACGCGGTGGGGCGGGTGGAGTGGAGCGTCGCGGTCGACTCCACGGTCAACCGGGCCCACCAGCACGCTGCCGGCGCCCGCAAAAAGGGGGTGCGGACGGGGACGAACTGGAAGATCCGGGCTGCTCGCAAGCGCGCCAGGCCCTCGGCCGCTCCCGAGGCGGGCTGACCACCAAGGTCCACTTCGCCGTCGACGGCCGCGGCCTGCCACTGTCGATCGTGCTCACCCCGGGCAACGTCAACGACGCCACCACGTTCGGCCAGGCCCTCGACGGCATCCGCGTCCCGCGCACGACACCGGATCGCGTGCTGGGCGACAAGACACCCCATGCAGCTATCGGGTCAAGCAGTTGCAGCGAGTGGTGACGGCTTCGGCGGGGCGAACGCGATCGCCTCATCGAACGTCTGGCGGCTAGTCAAGCAGTGGTGGAGTTGACCGAGCATGCGGTTGAACAGGTGACGGAGGGCCGCGTAGTAGCGGTCACCGGTCTCCCGTCGCCGGTTGTAGTGGGTATGGGCGCCGGGCGAGGCGGTGAGCGCTGCGAAGGCCCAGTGCCTGCCGGTCGCGGCCAGGCGACTGTTCTTGATCCGGCGATGGCTGACGCGCCGGCTCTTGCCGGACTCCCGCGTCACCGGGGCACTTCCGGCATACGCTTTCAGATCCCGAGCGGTGTCGAACCGGGTGCGGTCGTCGCCGATCTCGGCGAGTATCCGGGCGCCGGTGAGCACGGCCAGGCCCGGAAAGCTCGTGATGATCTCCGCATCGGGATGCTGCAGGAAGAGCTCCTCGGTGGCGCGCGCCAGGTCGTCGCAGGCCTGGCAGGCCGCCTCGAGCTGGCCGAGCAGAGCGAGTGTCTGGCGTCCCATCGCTCTTTCCACCAGGGCCGGTTGGTGCAGCCAGGGCTGGCGGAACACCTCGAGCAGCCGGTCAGTCTCGGCCTCGATCCGGCGCTGGCGGCCGGCCCGCATGACGGCAGCCTTGAGCTGGCTGCGGGTGAGCTTGGCGGCCTCGGCCGGGGTGGGGGCGATCGCCAGGATCGCGCGGGCCTCACGGGACAGCAGCCGCTCGCGCTTGCCGGCGAACGCCTCCAGGACCGCCGGGTAGTACTCGCGCAGGTGCGAGCGCAGGCGGTTGTGGGCGCGGGTGCGGTCCCAGACCGCGTCCTGCTGGGCTCTGGCGAGGACGGCGATCGCCTTGACCAGGTCGGAGTCGCCCGGTAGAGGCCGGTGGAGTTCGGCGTCGGTGCGCAGGATGTTCGCCAGGACGACGGCGTCCTGGTGGTCGGACTTCTTGCGAGAGACGACGTGCCGGTCTCGGTAGCGCGCCACGGCCATCGGGTTGATTGCGAAGACCCGACGCCCGGAAGCCCGCAGACAAGCCACCAGGAGCCCGCGCGAGGTCTCGATCGCGATCGGGATCGGATCGTCCGGGCTGTCGCCGTGCTCGGCAAGCAGTCGCAGCAGGTCCTGGAAGCCCGCCGCGTCATCACTGATCCGAAGCTTGCCCAGCAGGTGGGCTTCGGAGTCGACCACCGCCACGTCGTGATGGTCTTCGGCCCAGTCGATCCCGCAGGTCACGTGCATGCGCACCCCTTTCGAGCCTTCGCTGTCCGTCGGCGTCGAGCCGCGGCAGGACCACCCGGCGACCTAATAGAAGCGCTCGCGGGCGCACCACCCCATCAGCCGTCCGTGGCCCCAGCTGCCCCCGGGGTCCTCGCTCTCGTGAAGAGCTCCACGGCTCCGGCTGATCAGGAGGTGGCCCTGGGAACGGCTCGAACAACGGCACCGTACGACGACCGCGTACCAAACAGCAGGGGCCGCGCATGCGTCCCTCTTGTCGAAGCGCTCCCAGGCGCCGCTTACAGACCAGACGTCCCGCCCGGCCCCTGCCAGGACCGCCAAAAAGCCGACCCACGACGCCTATTAGGCCTACTCCAGCCGGGCGATCCGCCACCTGCTGCGGCGCCGGGGCATCTCCGCCACGATCCCCGAGCGCCGCGACCAGGCGGCCAACCGCCAACGCCGAGGGCGCTTCGGCGGCCGACCGCCAGCGTTCGACAAGGAGATCTACCGCGACCGGAACGTGGTCGAACGATGCTTCGCCCGCCTCAAGCAGTTCCGCGCCATCGCGACCAGGTTCGAGAAGCTCGCCGACCGCTACCGCGCCGGAGTCGTCCTAGCCTCCATGATCCTCTGGCTCCGCGAACCAACCAGATGATCATTTGTCAGACAGGCCTTAGGCCAGGCGTCGGATAGCGACGTCTAGCTTCTCCTGGTCGCCATTCGACTTAGGCTCGACGGTGACCTCGATGACGGGTGCCGGGAAGTCCATGCCCTCCAGGGCGATCGGAACCGATCTGTCGCAGAGCGTCTCACCCTGCGACGACGGCAGATCGCACACCGCATCGCCTGCCGCGCCACCGACTCGCTGGCCCGCCTGGGCCGCCACCGCTGGGTGATCGAGAGGACCCTCCTGGCTCGGTGGCTTCTGCGGGCTCCACCGCCGCTCCCTTGGAAGTGGCGCTTGACGCCTCTTCGTCGATGCGAGCGGGGTTGCGGAGGGTTGGGGTTCGGGTCGGGCGAGGGGTGCCCGTTGCGGTTACGTGGCCCAGGAGCGGAGCAGGGTGAGGATCTGGCGCAGGGCACGGGTGAGATGCAGGGTGGATCCGGTGGCCTTGTCGATGACCGCACCGCCCTGGAGTGCGGCCAGCACGGTGGAGGCGAGGTCGGTGACGGGCGCGTCGTCGCGTAGGAGGCCGTGTGCCTGCATGGTGGTGAGCTGGTTGGCCAGTTGGGTGGTCCACTGCTCGTACATGCGGCCGACCAGATGGCGGGTGGTTTGGTCGGTGTCGAGTGCCCGGCCGGCCAGGGCCGCGACCTCGCAGGCGTCCGCGTTCGTCTGCTGCGCGTGCAGGCGCAGGATCTGCTCGATCCAGGACTCCCAGTCCTGCCAGGTGGAGAGGGCGGCAGGTGCCTCCTGCTGGGCGAGGCGCGCGAGGTGGCGTTCGGCGGCGGCGCGGCGCAGTTCCTCCTTGCCGTCGGGGAAGTAATGGAAGAGCTGCCCCTTGCTGGTAGCGGTCAGGCTCATGACCTCGTCGAGGTTGATGTCGTTACCGGTGACCAGCAGATCGGTGGCGGCTTCGAGGATGCGGGCCTTGGTCGCCTCGCCCTTGCGTGTGGGCATGGCGCGATCCTAGCTTTCTGGACTTGAGAGTCCAAATTCTGCGTGCCAGCCTAATGGACGTGAAAGTCCAGAAAACACCCGCCTTCCGCGGTGCGGGCGTGCTGCTCGTGCTCGCCGCCCTGCAGTACGTGCTGCTGGAGTACCTCGCCGCCGCCGCGTGGCGTGACCCTCCGTACAGCTATGCCGTCGGCTTCATTAGCGATCTCGGTAACCCGGTCGCCGGGGACGTGTTCGACGGCCGGGTCGTCGACTCGCCGCTGCACCTGCTGATGGACATCGCGTTCGTCGCCCAGGGCGTGCTGTTCATCGCAGCCGCCGTGCTGCTGCGCACCGCTGTAGCGGGGCGCCTGAAGAGCGTGCTGCTCGCTCTTGCGATCGTCCACGGCGTGGGGGTGATTCTCGTCGGCTTCTTCCACGAGTCGTCGGCGGCCCTGCACAACGGGGTGATCGTGGTCCACAGCATCGGAGCCGCCGCCGCGATCCTGGCCGGCAACGCGATCCCGATCGTGATCGGTGTCCGTGGCGAGCGCCCGGGCATCCCGCGGCGCCCGCGCGTGGCAGTCGCAGCGCTCGGGGTGCTCGGGCTGGCCTCGTTCGCGCTGCTGCAGGCCGACCGCCCGCTCTACCACGCCGCCGGCGGCGTACCCGAACGGATCTCGGTGTACGCGATCCTGGCGTTCGAGCTGATCCTCGGGGCGGCCCTGCTCGCCCGCCCATCCCTCCACAACAGCCTTGTGCCTGCCGCCGACCACGCCATCGCCACTCCCACCGAAAGGCTCAGCTCATGACCACCATCCCCGGTCTGCGTACGAACCTGGCCGGCCGCCGTGCCCTGGTGACCGGCTCCACGTCCGGCATCGGCCGGTCGATCGCGACGGCCCTCGCCCGCGAAGGGGCCACCGTCGTGGTCACCGGCCGCCACCAGGAGGGCGGCGCCGCGGTCGTCCACACGATCCGTACGGCGGGCGGCGCGGGCCACTTCGTGCGCGCCGACCTCGCCGAGGGCGGCCGAGCCGCCACGCGTCTGGCACAGGAGGCGGCCACCGCGGCCGGCGGACCGATCGACCTGCTGGTCAACAATGCCGCCCTACTCATCCCCGCGCAGTCGCTCACCGACGTGGACGAGCAACTGGCCGACCTGGCACTGGCGGTGAACGTCAAGGCTCCGGTCCTGCTGACGGCCGCACTCGCCCCGGCCATGGCCCAGGCCGGCGGCGGCGCAGTGGTCAACGTGGGGTCCATCAGCGGCGCGGTCGGCGCCGCCGTCTCCGCCCTGTACGGCGCGACCAAGGCGGCCCTGCACTCGCTCACAGCTTCCTGGGCCGCGGAACTGGCCCCGCAGGGCATCCGGGTCAACGCGGTGCTCCCCGGACCCACGATGACCGACGAGAACGCTGCCTTCCACGACATGCTGCACAAGTACACGGCCACCACCCCCGCGGGCCGGCCGGGCACCGCCGCCGACATCGCCGACGCCGTCGTCTTCCTGGCCGGCGACCGGGCCTCGCACATCCACGGCGTGACCCTGCCAGTCGACGGCGGATACCTCGCCACCCGATAGCACCGCACGCGCTCAGCGAGGCGAAGCGGCGAGGCGCCGGCCCCTACTCCTGCCCGACGGCCCCGCCGCGCGCCCCGTCGGCCTGGTGGCCGACGGGCACGACGAACATGGCCCTCCGCCCGTCGTGGGCCCCGGTCCTCGCATGACCGCACATCGCACGGCCCATGTCGCACAGGCACCTCGATGAGGAGAGAACCAGAAGTGATACGCCACGCACGCACCGCCGGCCTGGTCGCCGCGGTCACTGTCGCCCTGCTCTCGACGATCGCGTTCACCCCGAACGCCAAGGCCGGCCCGGCCCCGGCCGGTACCGCGTACGCCCAGGCCGCCGCTGACCGGCACGGCGTCAAGCCCACCATCGTGCTGGTGCACGGCGCCTGGGCAGACGCCGCGGGCTGGACCCCGGTGGTCGAGCGGCTGGAGAAGGCGGGCTTTCCGGTCATGGCGCCCCCCAACCCGCTGCGCGGACTCGACTCGGACGCCCAGTACATCTCCGCCGTCCTGCACCAGATCAGCGGTCCGGTCGTCCTGGTCGGCCACTCTTACGGCGGCGCAGTCATCACCAACGCCGCCGTAGGCAACCCCAACGTCAAGGCCCTCGTCTACATCGCCGCTTTCGCACCAGCCCAGGGCGATTCGCTGGCCAGCCTCAACGGCTCGGCGCCGGGCCGGAGCATCCCAGCCGTCCCGGCCATCCCGACGAGCTACCCGCAGCCCGGCGGCAGCACGGGCACGGAGCTGACCATCAACCCGGCCAAGTACCCCGCCGTCTTCCTCAACAACCAACTCCCGCCCGCCCAGGAGCAGGCCCTCGCAGCCGAGCAAAAGCCGCTGAGCCTGGACGCGGTCACCGAACCCTCCGGCACCCCGGCCTGGCAGACCATCCCGTCCTGGTACATGGTGGCAAAGAACGACCGCGCCATCGCACCCGACCTCGAACGCTTCATGGCAACCCGAGCCGACGCGCACACCATCGAGGTGAACGGCCCCCATCTGATCATGCTCACCAACCCCGGCGCGGTCACCACCCTCGTCGAACAAGCCGCTCGGGCCACCGCCCACCCACCCATCCCCACCAGCGGGACGACCGGCGCGGGAAGGCAGCCGTGCGACTACTGCCCCCGCGCCGGGCTCACTCCCATTCGGTTGCGGACATGCTGACAATGAGTCGGGCGAAGCGGTCCAGTTCGGGCATGGCGCGGTGATGGCTCTGGGCGCAGCCGAACATGCAGGGGCGATGCCCCTCCAGCGGGAGGCAGCCGACGGCGTCACGGCGGTAGAAGTTCGCTATCCCGGGAGGACGTGGACGCCCAGGCCCAGCGCCACGCGCTGGAGCTGCTCCCGACCACGGCGGGCTGTCACCGCCCGGCACCGAGGCGGGCGTCGGTCGGCGCAGGGGGCTCCGGTTCG
>NZ_JAFLNG010000469.1 GCF_017427025.1 Streptomyces sp. FH025 | reverse complement strand
CTTTGCCGGGACGCCTCCGGCCGACGGCCACCGGAACCGGCACGAAAACCCTTTGCCGCACCGGCGCCGGGAGTGGATCATGCGCCCATGACGAACACCGCGCCCGGCCGCACCGACCTCTGGACCATCAGCACGGCCGACGTGGCCGGCCCCGAGGCCCTGGAGCTGCTGCGCGAGTACTACTACGACGTGGCGAACCGCTACTACCGGCTGCACCTGGGCCGGGAGGGCACCCCGGAGGAGCTGGAGACCGGCCTGGCCGGCTCCCCCAGCGACGACCTCGCCGCCCCCACCGGCCTCTTCCTGCTCGGCCGCTACGCCGGCGCCGCCCAGTCCTGCGTCGGTCTGCGCCGCTTCGACGTCACCACGGCCGAGCTCACCCGCTGCTTCGTCCGCCCCGGCCTGCGCGGCACCGGCGGCGGTGCCCGGCTGCTCGCCGCCGCCGACGAGGCCGCCCGCTCGATGGGCGCCGAGCGGATCGTCCTCGACACCCGCCTCGACCTGGTCGAGGCCCGCGCGCTCTACCTCAGGAACGGCTACCGCGAGATCCCGGCCTACACCAGCGGCAACCCGTACGCCGAAGTCTGGTACGGCAAGGACCTCACCGAGCAGTAACGGTGGGAGAGTTGGGCCAGGCCATCCGGAAGCCCCGCGCCCGACCGAGACCTAACACGCGGCCGACCGGCGTTCCAGGGCCGCCGACAGCTCGGCCGCGGTGGGCGGGTTGGCGCCCGGGCGGGAGACGGTGAGGGCGGCGGCCGTCACGGCCCGGGTGAGGCAGCCGGACAGGTCGGTTCCGGCGGCGCGGGCGTGCAGGAGGGCGGCCATGAAGGCGTCCCCGGCGCCGACGGTGTCGGCGACCGGCACCGGGACGGCCGCCGCCCGCACCCGTTCACCCTCCGCGGTGAGCGCGAAGGCCCCGTCGGCACCCAGGGTGATCGCGACCACCGACGGGCCGAGGGCCAGCCACCGCTCGGCGACCGCCTCGGCGGACTCGCCCGGGTAGAGCCAGGCCAGGTCCTCGTCGCTCGCCTTGACCAGATCGCTCAGCGCCACGCAGCGCTCCACCCGGCGGACGGCCTCCGCCCGCTCGCCCATCAACGCGGGGCGCACGTTCGGGTCGTAGCTGACCTGGGCCCGGCCGCGCCACCGCTCCACCAGGGCCAGCACCGAGGCCGCGCCCGGTTCGGTGACCGCGCCGATCGAGCCCAGGTGGACGGCGCCGGGGGCGGCCTCGGGTTCGGCCGGCGGGAGGGTCCAGCCGATGTCGAAGGTGTACTGCGCGCGCCCCTGGCCGTCCAGCCGCACCACCGCCGAGGGCGTCCGCGCCACCTCGGCGGCCCGGACCACCACTCCGGCCGACTCCAGGTGCTCCCGGATCAGCCGCCCGTTGGCGTCCTGGCCCAGCTCGGTCAGCAGCACGGCCGGGCGGCCCAGCCGGGCCAGGCCGTACGCGAGGTTGGCCGGGCTGCCACCGGGGTGGACGCGGTCCGGGGCGCCGTCCGTACGGACGATGTCGGCGACGCATTCGCCGATCACCAGAACGGGTGAGGCGGGGCTGATCACGGCGGCTCCTGGCATCCGGTACGCGGGCGGCGGCTCGGGCGCCAGCCTACGGGGTGCGCCAGGGCGGTGTGCGGGCGCGATGCGTCAGGGCGGGAAGTACGGCCGCCGGACCTGGCCAGGTACTCCGACGGCCGTGGCCCCGTCCGTCAGGGGACGGAGCACTCCCGACCTTAGCCACCACCCGGACGCACCGCCATCGCCGTACGCCGTCCGGGGGATGCCCGCCCGTCGTCACGGTTCGGGCCGATCCGGTCTGCCCGGGCCTGACGGTCCACTAGCATCCGTGCCCGGCGCGTCCCGCACGCGCCGTTCCCCGGCCCCGACCGTCGGCTCCCCGAAGTGCGGTGATCACCCTGCTCAGGCCCCGTCCCGGTCTCGTCCTCGCCCTCGTGCTCAGCGCGGCGCTGCTGTCCGCCGGCGCCCCGCCCGCCACTGCGGTGGACGGGCTGGGCGATCCCGTCTTCCCCTCGCTCGGCAACACCGGCTACCGGGCGCTCGCCTACGACCTGTCCTTCGAGTACCGGGCCGACACCCGCACCGTGGACGCCACCGCGGTGATCACCGCCCGGCCCTCCCGTACGCTGACCAGCCTGTCGCTGGACGCCCTCGGCCTGGACGTCCGGTCCGTCCGGGTCGACGGGCGGGCGGCCGCGTTCACCACCCGCGACGAGAAGCTGACCGTCACCCCGGCGAAGCCCCTGCACGGCGACGCCACCGCGCGGCTGACCGTCGAGTACACCGCCGACCCGCGCGCCGGGCTGCCGCACACCGGCTGGGTCCCGACCCCGGACGGCTTCGCGGTGGCCGGCCAGCCCACCGCGGCGCACACCGTCTTCCCCTGCAACGACCACCCGGGCGACAAGGCCCGCTTCACCATCGCCGTGACCGCGCCGGACAACCTGCTGGGCGTCGCCAACGGGGAGCTCACGGAGACCGAACGGCTCGGCGACGGACGCACCCTGCGGCGGTACGTCTCCCGCGAGCCGGTGGCCACCGAACTCGTCCAGGTGTCGGTCGGCGACTACACCGTCCGCGAGCGCACCGGCCCGCACGGACTGCCGCTGCGCGACGTCGTACCGACCGCCCGCGCCGCCGAGCTCGAACCCGCGCTGAACCTCACCGCCGACCAACTCGCCTGGGCCGAGCGACGCTTGGGGCCGTTCCCGTTCGAGACCTACGGCCTGATGCCCGTCAACACCGACGACCCCGCGGCCTTCGCCTTCACCGGCCTGGAGACCCAGACCCTCACCCTCTACAAGCCGACCTTCCTGCGTCAGGCCGAGCCGGCGATCGGCTCGCACATGATGCACGAACTGGTGCACTCCTGGTTCGGCGACAGCGTCACCCCCGCCACCTGGGCCGACCTATGGCTCAACGAGGGCCACGCCGAGTACTACGGCTTCGACTACCGCGACGAGCGCGGCTGGCCGGACACCATGGGCCACACCACCCTGGTCGACCGGATGCGCCACGTGTACGGCCTCGGCGACCAGTGGCGGCACGACGCCGGGCCCGTCGCCTCCCCCACCGCCGCCAAGCTCTTCGACGACCAGCGCTACGCCGGCGGCGCGCTGGTGCTGTTCGCGCTCCGGGAGAAGGTGGGGGCGGACACCTTCGACCGGATCGAGCGCACCTTCCTGAGCGAGCACCGCCACGGCAACGCGAGCACCCGGGACTACGTGCGCACGGCCTCCGAGGTGTCCGGGCAGGACCTGAGCGGGTTCCTCGCCGACTGGCTGTACGGGCTGCGCACCCCGCCGATGCCGGGGCATCCGGACTGGACGGTCGCACCGGCGTCCTCGACCCCGGCCCCGGTGGCCGGGGCGCTCTGAGGCCTTTCCCACGCTCTGCCGCCTTTCGTACCGTCCGGGCGCTCCGCGAGTGACTCCGGGCGCCCCTTCGCGCCCCTGGCCGCCAGGGGTCGGGGCGGGCCATGGTGGTCCCCACGGCCCGCCCGCCGCCCGGCCGAGTCCCGGCCGGCCCGCGGGCCGTCCAACGTTGCGGGGGACGCCCCGACGCCGCCCGCCCGAGGGGAGCCCCGGGCGGGCGACCGGTCCCGACGCGCCGCCGGAATCCGGAACGGGCCGTAACCCTTCCGGCGCAGCGTCGTTGGACCGGCCATGAAGAAGCGCAGCATGCTCGCCGTCGCCTCGATCGCCGTGGGCGTCGTGGCCTCCCTCACCGCGCCGAGTGCGCACGCCAGCACCCTCGGCGGCTCCGACGGACTGCCCGGTGGTCCGCTGACCAGCGCGCCGGAGACGCTCCCGGCCCAGGTCGGGGACGCGGGCGGTGTGGTCGGCCACGCCACCGGGTTCGTGACCGGTCAGGCGAACGGCCTCGTCCCGGTCACGCCCGCCTGACCGGACGCGCGGAGGTCAGGACAGCGGGGCGCCGAGGTCCTGGGTCCAGAGGGTGCCGGCCGGGCCGGTGGCGGTGCCGATGCCGACGTCCTTGAAGCCGCAGTCGAGCAGGTTGGACTGGTGGATGCCGCCGTCCATCCAACGGGAGAGGACGCTCGCGGGGGTGGTCGGGCCCCGGTCGAGGTTCTCGCCCCACTGGGACCAGCGGTAGCCGGCCGCGGTGATCCGGGCGTCGGCGCGGACGCCGTCGGGGTTCACATGGTCGAAGAAGCCGCGGGCGGCCATGTCGTCGGCGTGCTTCTGGGCGGCGGAGTGCAGCCGGGGGTCGATCCGCAGCGGGGCGCAACCCGCCTTCGCCCGTTCGGCGTTGACCAGGTCGACGAGCTGGCGTTCCGGATTGGGTGAGGGCGCGGCGGTGGTCGGGCGGGTCGCGGTCGGCGAAGGTGTCGGGGTCGGGCTCGGGGTCGACGACTCGGCGGGTGGAGCCGTCGGCGTGGGTGTGGCCGTCGCGGTGGGCGACGGCGGCGCGACCACGGCCGACGGGGTGTCCGGGGCGGCGGCCGGGGTGCTGGGCCCGGGTGCCGCCGCGCTCGGCGGCTCACTGTGGTTCGGCCAGACCAGGGCGAGGGTGGTGACGGCCACCGCTGCGGCCGTGCCGCCCGCCAGGACGGCCTTGCGAGCGGCGGTCCCGGCCCAACCACCGTGCGTTCCAGGGCCCGTGGCGGTTCCCGAGGCGGTGCCGGAGCCGGCCCCCGCGGTCGCCGCGGTGGCCGCCGTGTGCTGGAAGTGCAGCAGGGCGGGCGAGTCCAGCGGCACCGGGACCAGCGCGAGGCCGGCCAGCAGTCCCTCGGTGGGGAAGAGGTCGCGGCCGAGGCCGTCGCAGGCGGCGCAGCCGCGGATGTGGCGGGCGATGCGCTTGCGCCACACCGAGTTCGGGGTGCCGTCGAACCCTGCGGTGGCCTCGGCGAGGCCTGGGCAGCGCGGGTAGGCGCCGAGGGCGCGGACCACGACGCGTCCGGCTTCGAGCTGCTTCTTCATCCGCTGGACGCGGACGGCGGTGTGCTGCGGGGTCAGGTCGAGGGCCTCGGCGAGTTCGGCGCGGGTGAGTTCGCCACCGGCCTCCAGCCACCACAGGGCGAGCAGCTCGCGGTCGTCGGGGTCGAGCCAGCGGGTGGCCTCGGCCACCTCGCGGCGCTGGCCGGAGAGGCCGAGGCGGAGGATCGTCAGGTCGGTGAAGTCGGCCCTGGGGTCCGGGAGTTCCCAGGTCTCGTCCAGACCGCCGACGGTCGGCTGCTGCTGACCGGCGGCGTGGCGGCGGCGCACCTGGTTCATGGTGATGGCGATCAGCCAGGACCGGAAGGCCTCCGGGTCGCGGAGCCCGTCCAGGCCGTCCAGGGCGCGGATCATGGTCTCCTGGGCGACGTCGTCCACGTCGGCGTGGCCGCCGAGGGCGCGGCCGGCCACGTTGTAGACGAGCGGCAGCCAGGCGGCGGCCAGCGCCTCCTGGGCCTGCCGGTCGCCTGCCTGCGCCGCGAGTACCAGGGCCGTCCCGGTCCGGTTCTGCACATCAGCGTTCATGGTCCGCACTCCGTCTTGCCGTGTTTCCGTCCGCCGCTGCCTCCTCGGAGACCTGTGGGGAGTGATCAGATAACAACAATGTGCACGGAATCGGAAAATCGGACCGGTGGACGACCGACGGGCACGGGCCGGTAGAGGACCGGGCGGGCACGGGCCGGCCAGACCCGTGCCCGGCACCGATCAGGCCGGGGCCGCGAACACCTGGGTCCACCAAGGACCGTTGGCGCCGGTCCGTACCCCCACCCCGAGCTGGTTGAAGGAGCAGTTGAGGATGTTGGCGCGGTGGCCGGGGCTGTTCATCCAGGAGTTCATCACCGCCGCCGGGTCCTTCTGGCCGCGGGCGATGTTCTCGCCCCAGGTGCTCCAGCGGTAGCCGTTGGCCTCGATCCGGTGGTCGGCGTGGTAGCCCTCGGGGCTGGCGTGGTCGAAGTAGTTGCGGTCGGCCATGTCGTCGCTGTGCGACTGGGCGGCGGCGGCCAGCCGGGACTCGGCGGTGACCGGGCCGCAGCCGGCCTTGGCGCGCTCGGCGTTGACCAGGTTCACGACCTGCTGCGCGAAGGAGGACGACGCGCCGCCGCCCACCGGTCCCGGCCGAATCGCGGAGGCGGCCCGCTGGTCG
>NZ_JAFLNG010000468.1 GCF_017427025.1 Streptomyces sp. FH025 | reverse complement strand
GATCGCCGTCCCTCCGCCGACCACCGCCGCGACCAGCACCGCCGCCGCCCCGGCGGTCAGCAGCCTTCGGCGCCGCAGTCTGCGCCGCCCCCCGGCGACCAGCCGGTCGTACGGCACCGCCCCGATCTCGACGCTCCCGGCGAGGTCGCTCAGCCCGCTCACGGCCGCCGCCTCGTCGCCGGTCGTCCCGTCCCCGATGCCCTTGCTCATCTTCCGCCTCCGACGTTGGTCAGTCCGTTGAGTGAGGAGGCCGCGCGGAGCTTGGCCAGGCCCTTGGCGGCCTGGCTCTTCACCGTCCCGACCGAGCAGCCCATCGCCGCGGCGGTCTGGGCCTCGGAGAGGTCCTCCCAGTACCGCAGCACGACGGCCTGGCGCTGGCGCGGCGGCAGGGCGCCGAGCGCGCCGAGCAGCACGGCCCGGTCGTCCGGGTCGGTTCCGGCCGGCGCGGGCCGGTCGGGGACGGCGTCGACGAGGCGTTCGACCGGTCTGCGCCGGAACCGCCGGGCGTGCTCGTTGACCAGGATCCGGCGGACGTAGGCGTACGGGTCGTCCGCCGCACGGACCCTGTTCCACGCCACGTACGCCCGTTCGAGCGCCTGCTGGACGAGGTCCTCGGCGCCGTACCGCTCCCCCGCGAGCAGGTACGCCGTCCTGAGCAGCCGTGACCACGCGCTGCCGGCGAACGCCCGGAACTCCTCGTCCCGTGCGGTCTTCTGGGCTCCCATGAGCACCTCCTCAACCCCCCGGAGCCCGGATCGCCCGCGGATCGTTGCCCGTCGTTCGCGATTCTCCGTCGGCGGCTGTGACACTGGAGGGGCTCGAAAACCGAGGTGCGCTCCGCCGTGCCTCCTTGCGAACCTAGAGGGATGCCCGCAGTGAGTTCTCCCGCAGTCCAGTCCGCCCCCGCGCCCGTCGAGGGCCCCGGAATCGGTGAGCTGGCCGCCCGCCTGCCCGAGCTGACCCTGCGCGACCAGGTGCGGATCGGACGCCGGCTGGAGGGGGCCCGCAAGGTCCGCAAGCCCGAGGCCAGGCAGAAGATCGCCACCGAGCTCGCCGCCGAGATCGACCGGGCCGAGCTGTTGGTCGAGCAGCGCCGCAGCGCCGTCCCGACGATCAGCTATCCCGAAGAGCTGCCGGTCAGCCAGAAGAAGGACGAGATCCTGGCGGCGATCCGGGACCACCAGGTGGTGATCGTCGCGGGCGAGACCGGCTCCGGCAAGACCACCCAGATCCCGAAGATCTGCCTGGAGCTCGGCCGGGGCGTGCGCGGTCTGGTCGGCCACACCCAGCCGCGCCGGATCGCCGCCCGTACGGTGGCCGAGCGCGTCGCCGAGGAGCTGAACAGCCCGCTCGGCGAGGCGGTCGGCTGGAAGGTCCGGTTCACCGACCAGGTCGGCCGGGACACCCTGGTCAAGCTGATGACGGACGGCATCCTGCTCGCGGAGATCCAGACCGACCGCGATCTGCACCAGTACGACACCCTGATCATCGACGAGGCGCACGAGCGCAGCCTCAACATCGACTTCCTGCTCGGCTACCTCAAGCAGCTGCTCCCCCGCCGCCCCGACCTCAAGGTCGTGATCACCTCCGCGACCATCGACCCGGAGCGCTTCGCCCGGCACTTCGGCGACGCCCCGATCGTCGAGGTCTCCGGCCGCACCTACCCGGTCGAGGTCCGCTACCGGCCCATCGTCGACGACACCGAGGACGAGGCCGACGAGGCCGACCGCGACCGGGACCAGGTCCAGGCGATCTGCGACGCCGCGAAGGAGCTCCAGGCCGAGGGCCCGGGCGACATCCTGGTGTTCCTCTCCGGCGAGCGCGAGATCCGCGACACCGCCGACGCCCTCACCAAGCTCAAGCTGCGGAACACCGAGATCCTGCCGCTGTACGCCCGGCTCAGCTCGGCCGAGCAGCACAAGGTGTTCCAGCGTTCCAACCTGCGCCGGATCGTGCTGGCCACCAACGTGGCCGAGACCTCGCTCACCGTCCCCGGCATCAAGTACGTGATCGACCCGGGCACCGCCCGGATCTCCCGCTACAGCCACCGCACCAAGGTCCAGCGGCTGCCGATCGAAGCGGTCAGCCAGGCCAGCGCCAACCAGCGCAAGGGCCGCTGCGGCCGCACCTCCGACGGCATCTGCATCCGGCTGTACTCGGAGGAGGACTTCCTCTCCCGCCCCGAGTTCACCGACGCCGAGATCCTGCGCACCAACCTGGCCTCGGTCATCCTGCAGATGACCGCGGCCGGCCTCGGCGACATCGCCGCCTTCCCGTTCCTGGACCCGCCGGACTCGCGCAACATCAAGGACGGCATCCACCTGCTGCACGAGCTGGGCGCGCTCGACCCGGACGAGAAGGACCCGCGCAAACGCCTCACCCAGCTCGGCCGCAAGCTCGCCCAGCTCCCGGTGGACCCGCGGATGGCCCGCATGGTGCTGGAGGCTGACCGCAACGGCTGCGTGCGCGACGTCATGGTGATCGCCGCCGCGCTGTCCATCCAGGACCCGCGCGAGCGCCCCGCCGAGAAGCGCCAGGCCGCCGACGAGCGGCACAAGCGGTTCAACTCGGAGACCTCCGACTTCCTCTCCTACCTGGCGATGTGGCGCTACGTCCGGGAGCAGCAGAAGGAGCTGTCCTCCTCGGCCTTCCGCCGGATGTGCAAGGCCGAGTTCCTCAACTACCTGCGGATACGGGAGTGGCAGGACATCTACGTCCAGCTGCGCACCGTCGCCAAGCAGTTGGGCGTGACGATCGAGGAGCCCCATCCGGACGCCGAGCCGGACGCCGACCGGATCCACCAGTCGCTGCTGGCCGGGCTGCTCTCCCACATCGGCCTCTTCGACGTGGAGAAGCGCGAGTACGGCGGCGCCCGCGGCGCCCGCTTCGCGGTCTTCCCCGGCTCCGGCCTGTTCAAGAAGCCGCCGCGCTGGGTGATGTCGGCCGAGCTGGTGGAGACCTCCCGGCTCTGGGCGCGGATCAACGCGAAGATCGAGCCCGAGTGGGTCGAGCCGCTGGCCGGCCACCTGCTCAAGCGCGGCTACAGCGAGCCGCACTGGGAGAAGAAGGCCGGCGCGGTGCTGGCGTACGAGAAGGTGACCCTCTACGGGGTGCCGATCGTGGCCCAGCGCAAGGTCAACTACGGGAAGATCGACCCGGAGCTCTGCCGCGAGCTGTTCATCCGCAACGCGCTGGTCGAGGGCGACTGGGAGACCCACCACCGGTTCTTCGCCGAGAACCGCAAGCTGCTCGGCGAGGTCGAGGAGCTGGAGAACCGGGCCCGCCGCCGGGACATCCTGGTGGACGACCAGACCCTGTTCGACTTCTACGACTCCCGGCTGCCCGAGGAGATCGTCTCCACCCGGCACTTCGACTCCTGGTGGAAGAAGGCCCGGCACGAGCAGCCGGACCTGCTGAACTTCGAGAAGTCGATGCTGATCAACGACGCCGCGGGCGGCGTCACCGAGGCCGACTACCCGGACCACTGGCAGCAGGGCAAGCTGCGCTTCAAGCTGACCTACCAGTTCGAGCCGGGCAGCGACGCGGACGGCGTGACCGTCCACATCCCGCTGCCGGTGCTCAACCAGGTCACCGCGGAGGGCTTCGACTGGCAGATCCCCGGCCTGCGGGAGGAGCTGGTCACCGCGTACATCAAGTCGCTGCCGAAGGCGATCCGGCGCAACTTCGTCCCGGCGCCGGACTTCGCCAAGGCGGCGCTGCGCGAGGTGAGGGACCGCCAGGAGCCGTTGCTGCCGTCCCTGGAGCACGCCCTGAAGCGCCTGACGGCCGTCACGGTGCCGCCGGAGGCCTGGGACGACGAGCGGGTGCCTGAGCACCTCAAGGTGACCTTCCGGGTGGTGGACGGGCGCCGCAGGCTCGCCGAGTCCAAGGACCTGGAGGAGCTGCGGCTGAAGCTCAAGCCGAAGCTGAAGGAGACGCTCTCCTCGGCCGCCTCCGGCAAGGGCATCGAGCAGAGCGGGCTGACCGCGTGGCCGGCCTCCCTGCCGGTGCTCCAGCGCACCTTCGAGCAGCGCTCACGCGGCCACTCGCTGCGCGCCTACCCGGCCCTGGTGGACGAGGGCCAGGCGGTCGGCATCAAGCTGTTCGACACCCCGGAGGCGCAGGCGCAGGCGATGTGGGAGGGGACGAGGCGGCTGCTGATGCTGACCACCAACTCCCCGGCCAAGTCGATCCAGGGCCGGCTGGGCAACCAGGCGAAGCTGGCGCTCTCGCACAGCCCGCACGGCTCGATCAACGCCCTGTTCGAGGACGTCGTGTCCGCCGCGACGGACCGGCTGATGGCCCTGGCCGGCGGCCCGGCCTGGGACGAGGCGGCCTTCGGCAAGCTGCACGACAAGGTGCGCGCGGACCTGTACGACCTGTCCGCGGACACCACGTTGAAGACGGCCACCGCGCTGATCGCCTTCCACAAGGCCTCGACCCGGTTGAAGACGGTGAGCAGCCCGGTGCTGCTGAACGCGGTGAACGACGTCCGGCTGCACCTGGCCTCGCTGGTGCACCCGGGCTTCGTGACGGCCGCCGGCTGGCAGCGGCTGCCCGACCTCAAGCGCTACCTGCTGGCGGTGGACCGCCGGCTGGAGGCGCTGCCCAACCACCCGCAGCGGGACGCCCAGCAGCTGCTGAAGGTGCAGCAGGTGCAGCAGGCGTACGGGGAGCTGCTGGCGGCGGTGCCGGCCGGACGGCAGCCCTCCGAGGAGGTGCGGGCGATCCGCTGGATGATCGAGGAGCTGCGGGTCAGTTTCTTCGCCCAGGGGCTGGGCACGCCGAGCCCGGTCTCCGAGAAGCGGATCATGAAGGCGATGGAGGCGGCCCGGGCGGCGCTCTGACCCGGTGCAGCACTCTGAGCTGCGGGTGGGCCTTCAGGTGCCAGTTCGACCTGGGGGCCCACCATGGGCTACGATCTGTCTTGTTCGCAGCGCGGCAAGCGAGTGAACGAGATCAGAAATCTCTGGTCCCGTGGAGCAGTTGGTTAGCTCGCCACCCTGTCAAGGTGGAGGTCGCGGGTTCAAGTCCCGTCGGGATCGCCGCAGTGCGAGAGGCCCGGAACCGTCAGGTTCCGGGCCTCTCGCTTTTGGCCGCTCGGCTTCTACCCCGAACTAGGTCTAGACCACAAGTGACAGACCGTGTGACGGTCGTCACCCACCCCCTCCCGAGAACCGGCCCGGGACGGCCTCTCTCGAGGCCCACTAATTTAATATGTAAAATTGTACAGGTATTCACTGTAAATCCCCCCCGCCCCATGCGCATCAAATCGTTATCCGGAGTTCAGCATTCCGAAAGGTCGGCCGGGCGGGAAGCGCCGCACCGGACACGACAAAGGGACCGCCAACCGGACCCGGCGGAGTCCGGTTGGCGGCCCCTTTAAAGAGCCTTTGGCCTATCAGGCCTCGGTGCGCTGAGCGGGAATCCCGGCCAGCAGTGCGCGCACCTCCGCCTCACGGTAACGGCGGTGACCGCCGAGCGTGCGAATAGACGTCAGCTTGCCCGCCTTGGCCCAGCGGGTGACCGTCTTCGGGTCCACGCGGAACATGGTGGCAACCTCTGCCGGCGTCAGCAGCGGCTCAGCATCAGGGGTACGAGCGGTCATGAGCGGCCTCCTCGGGAGAACCGAACCAGGGCGGTTCTATCCTTCAAATTCTGCACCTTGGCCCGCGATGCCCGAAATGGCATAGACGGGCCGAGTCGGTTATAGGACGAACGGCTTGTCCTGGTGTCTACAACTACACCATCCGTCCAGCCCTATCGACCAAACCGCCAAAATTGACCCCTCACGGGTTCAAGGCCGACGGATGGCGATGGACCACCCCATAGCGGACAGTCACACGACAGTGACATCCGGTTACAGGGGGACCAGACCCTCCGTTTCCCCGCAAAGCACGCATCGACTCCAGAACCACCCAAAAGTGGGCACGCTCACGTGAAGTTGGGCTGGTTGTCCCATTTTTGCACATAGGGGTAAGTTCGCGTCAACGGTGAGTAGTGTCACGTTCGACAGGTATTGACCCGAACCAGGACCTTGGTCATAGAGCGCGTGGACGAAGGACTCTTACAGTCATACACGGGCGGTCCGACGTCAGTTCGCGTTCCTCAGCGCCGACACCCGCCGCCACCGCA
>NZ_JAFLNG010000467.1 GCF_017427025.1 Streptomyces sp. FH025 | reverse complement strand
GGCGTCTACACCCGGCTCGCCGGGCTCGGCTACGAGTACGGCCCGGCCTTCCAGGGGCTCACCCGGCTCTGGCGGGACGGCGAGGACCTGCTCGCCGAGGTCACCCTGCCCGCCGGGCAGCAGGACGGCGCCGAGCGCTTCGGCCTCCACCCCGCACTGCTCGACGCCGTCCTGCACCCGCTGGTGCTCGAAGCCGCCGACCCGGCCGCGCCCGAGCTGATCCGGCTGCCGTTCGCGCTGAGCGGCGCCACCCTGTACGCCTCCGGCGCCACCGCGCTGCGGGTGCGGATCTCGCCGGTCGGCCCCGACACCTTCGCGCTCACCCTGGCCGACCGGACCGGCGCGCCGGTCGCCGCGATCGAGGAGCTGACGCTGCGCCCGGTCGCCAAGGACCGGCTCGCCCCCGCCGCCCGGACCGAGGTCCTGCACACCCTGGAGTGGCAGGCCGTCGAGGCGGCCGAGCCCGAGTCGCTGCGCTGGGCTGAGGCGGCGGACGGCGACCTCGCCGGCGTCACCGAGGCCGACGTGGTCGTCCTCGCCCACCGGCACACCGGCGAGCACACCCCGCAGACCGCGCACACCGCCGCCCGCCGGGCCCTGGCCGCCGTCCAGCAGTGGCTGGCCGAGGAGCGGTTCGCCGACACCCGGCTCGTCCTGACGACCGGCGGCGCGATCGCCGCCCGGCCTGGCGAGGACGTCACCGACCTGACCAACGCCCTGCTCTGGGGCCTGTTCCGAGCCGTCCAGTCCGAACACCCGGGCCGGGTGCTGCTGGTGGATCTCGATGACCCGGCCGCCACCGACCTGCTGCCCGCCGCCCTGGCCAGCGGAGAACCCCAACTGGCCGTCCGGGAGGGCAGGTTGTATGCGCCGCGGATCGTCCGAGCGGAGCATGCCGAGGCCGCCCCGGCGCCCGCGCTCGACCCGGCCGGCACGGTGCTGATCACCGGCGGCGTCGGCGGCCTCGGTGCGCTGCTCGCCCGGCACCTGGTCACCGACCACGGTGTGCGCCGGCTGCTGCTCACCAGCCGCCGCGGCCCCGCCACCCCCGGCGCGGACGACCTGGTCGCCGAACTCGCCGCCCTCGGCGCGGAGGTGGCCGTGGCCGTCGCCGACGCCGCCGACCGCGAGGCGCTGGCCGCCGTCCTGGCCGGAATCCCGGCCGAGCACCCGCTGACCGCCGTCGTGCACACCGCCGGCGTCCTCGACGACGCCACCGTCGCCGCGCTCACCCCCGAGCAGCTCGACGCCGTGCTCCGGCCCAAGGTCGACGCCGCCTGGCACCTGCACGAACTGACGAAGCATCAGAAGCTCGCCGCCTTCGTCCTGTTCTCCTCCGTCTCCGGCCTCACCGGAACCGCCGGACAGGCCAACTACGCGGCCGCCAACACCTACCTGGACGCGCTCGCCGCACACCGCGCCGCCACCGGCCTCGCCGCCACCTCACTGGCCTGGGGCCTGTGGGACGGCACCCACGGCATGGGCGCCACCCTCGGCGAGGCCGACCTCGCCCGCTGGAGCAGGGCCGGCTTCGCCCCGCTCGCCCCCGAGCAGGGACTCGCCCTCTTCGACGCCGCGCTGGCCGCCGGAGCGCCGCTGGCCGTACCGGTGGCGCTAGACCTGACCGCCCTGCGCTCCGCCGACGACCTGCCGCCCGCCGTGCTGCGCGCCCTGGTCCGCACCCGGCCGCGGCGCGCCGCCGCCCGCAGCGCGGCCGACGGCGGCTCGACCTGGGCCCAGGAGATCGCGGCACTGCCCGAGGAGAAGCGGCGCGCCGCCGTCCTGGAACAGGTGCGCGGTGTGGCCGCCGCCGTCCTCGGACACGCCGACGCCACCGCCGTCGACCCCGAACAGTCCTTCAAGCAGCTCGGATTCGACTCGCTCGCGGGCGTCGAACTGCGCAACCGGCTGAACGCCGCCACCGGACTGCGGCTGTCCGCCACCGTGGTCTTCGACCAGCCGTCCCCGGCCGCCCTGGCCGGACACCTCTTCGAGCAGGTGGCCGGCCCCGCCGAGACCACCGCCGTACGGGCCGTGCGAGCCGGACGAGCCGACGAGCCGATCGCGATCGTCGGCATGGCCTGCCGCTACCCGGGCGGGGTGCGCTCGCCCGAGGAGCTGTGGCGGCTGGTCGCCGACGGCGTCGACGCCGTGTCGGAGTTCCCCGTCAACCGCGGCTGGAACCTCGACGAGCTCTACCACCCCGACCCCGAGCACGCAGGCACCTCCTACACCCGCGAGGGCGGCTTCCTGCACGACGCCGACCGCTTCGACCGGGAGTTCTTCGGCATCTCGCCGCGCGAGGCCACCGCCACCGACCCGCAGCAGCGCCTGCTGCTGGAGACCGCCTGGGAGACCTTCGAGAGCGCCGGCGTCGACCCGGCCACCCTGCGCGGCAGCAACACCGGCGTCTTCGCCGGTGCCATGTACGACGACTACGCGTCCCGACTGGCCGCCGCACCCGAGGAGTTCGAGGGCTTCCTGCTCGCCGGGAACCTGTCCAGCGTGCTCTCCGGCCGGCTCGCCTACACCTACGGACTGGAGGGCCCGGCCGTCACCGTCGACACCGCCTGCTCCTCCTCGCTGGTCGCCCTGCACCTGGCGGCGAACGCCCTGCGCACCGGCGAGTGCGACCTCGCCCTGGCCGGCGGCGTCACCGTGATGTCCGGGCCGAACACCTTCATCGAGTTCAGCCGCCAGCGCGGCCTGTCGCCCGACGGCCGCTGCCGCTCGTTCGCGGCCTCCGCCGCCGGCACCGGCTGGAGCGAGGGCGTCGGACTGCTCCTGGTCGAACGGCTCTCCGACGCCCGCCGCAACGGCCACCAGGTGCTCGCCGTCCTGCGCGGCTCGGCCGTCAACCAGGACGGCGCCTCCAACGGTCTGACCGCCCCCAACGGCCCCGCCCAGGAACGCGTCATCCGCCAGGCGCTGGCCAACGCCGGCCTGACCGCCGCCGAGGTCGACGCCGTCGAGGCGCACGGCACCGGCACCACCCTCGGCGACCCGATCGAGGCGCAGGCCCTGCTGGCCACCTACGGCCGCGAGCGGACCGCCGAACAGCCGCTCTGGCTCGGCTCGTTGAAGTCCAACATCGGCCACTCCCAGGCGGCGGCCGGCGTCGGCGGCATCATCAAGATGATCGAGGCGATGCGGCACGGCCGACTGCCCAGGACCCTGCACGTCGACGAGCCCTCGCCGCACGTGGACTGGTCCGAGGGCACGGTCGCGCTGCTCACCGAGGAGCAGGACTGGCCGCGGACCGGCCGTCCGCGCCGGGCCGGGGTGTCCTCCTTCGGCATCAGCGGCACCAACGCCCACGTCATCATCGAGCAGCCGCCCGCGGAGCCCGCCCCGGCGCCCTCCACGGGACCGGCGGTCGTGCCCTGGGTGATCTCGGGCCGCGACGAGACGGCCCTGCACGCCCAGGCCGAACGGCTGCGCGAGTACGTCGCGGCCCGCCCTGAACTGGACCCGGCCGACCTCGGGTTCTCGCTGGCCACCACCCGGGCGGCCCTGGAGCAGCGCGCCGTGGTCCTCGGCACCGGCCGCGACGCCCTGCTGCGCGGGCTGGAGGCCCTGGCACGCGGCGAGTCCGCCCCCGGTGTGGTCCGTGGCAACGGCACCCGGCGGGGCAAGACCGCCTTCCTGCTGACCGGGCAGGGCAGCCAGCGCCTGGGCATGGGCCGCGAGCTCTACCAGGGCTCGCCGGTCTTCGCCCGCGCCCTGGACGCGGTCTGCGCCTACCTGGACGGCGCGCTCGACCGGCCGCTGCGCGAGGTGCTGTTCGCGCCCGAGGGCTCCGCCGACTCGGCGCTGCTCGACCAGACCGCCTTCACCCAGGCCGCGCTGTTCGCCGTCGAGGTCGCGCTGTACCGGCTGCTCGAACACCACGGCGTCACCCCGGACTTCCTGCTCGGCCACTCCATCGGCGAGGTCACCGCGGCACACCTGGCCGGTGTGCTCGACCTCCCGGACGCCTGTGCGCTGGTCGCGGCGCGCGGCCGGCTGATGCAGGCGGCCCGCGAGGGCGGCGCGATGGCCGCCGTCCAGGCGAGCGAGCCGGAGATCCGTGAGTCGCTGGCCGGCTTCGGCGACGCCGTCGCGGTGGCCGGGATCAACGGGCCGCGCTCGACCGTCATCTCGGGCGACGCGGAGATCGTCGACAAGCTCACCGTCGAATGGCGGGCCCGTGGCCGCAAGACCAAGCGGCTGCCGGTCAGCCACGCCTTCCACTCCCCGCACATGGCCGGGGTGCTGGAGGAGTTCACCGCCGAGGCGGCCAAGCTCAGCTTCCACGCCCCGAAGATCCCGGTGGTCTCCAACGTCACCGGCGAGCTGGCCACCACCGAGCAGCTGTGCTCCCCGGACTACTGGGCGCGGCACATCCGCGAGGCGGTGCGCTTCCTCGACGGCGTGCGCACCCTGGCCGCCGAAGGCGTCACCGAGTACCTGGAACTGGGCCCGGACGGGGTGCTCACCGCCCTCGCCGAGGACTGCCTGACCGAGCCGGCCGGCGCCCTCGCGCCCGTCCTGCGCGCGGGCCGGCCCGAGGCCGAGACCGTCACCGCCGCACTCGCCCTGCTGCACACCCGGGGCGCGCGGATCGACTGGACGCGGCACTTCCCCGGCGCCCGCCGGGTCCAGCTGCCGACCTACGCCTTCAAGCCCGGCCGGTACTGGCTCCAGGGCCCGGCCGCCGTGGGCCAGGCGGGCGGCTTCGGCCTCGACGCGGCCGACCACCCGCTGCTCGGCGCCGCCGTCGCCCTGGCCGACCGGGACGAGTACCTGTTCACCGGGCGCCTCTCCCGGCACAGCCACCCGTGGCTGGCGGACCACGCCGTCGCGGACACCGTCCTGCTGCCCGGCACCGGCCTGCTGGAGCTGGCCGTACGAGCTGGCACGCAGGTCGGTTGCGCGCAGGTCGAGGAGCTGACCCTGATGGCGCCGCTGGTGCTGCCCGAACGCGGCGGTGTCCAGCTCCAGTTGGTGCTGGCCGCGGCCGACGAGCACGGCCGGCGCAGGCTCGACGTCCACTCCCGCCCGGACGAGGACGGCGAACTGCCGTGGACCCGGCACGCCAGTGGCGTGCTCGCGCCCGAGGCCGTCGCCCCCGCTTCCGTGGACCTGCTGTCCTGGCCGCCGGCCGGCGCCGTCGAGGTCGACCTCGACGGTGTCTACGACCGGCTGCTCGACCAGGGCTACGGCTACGGCCCCGCGTTCCAGGGGCTGCGTCGGGTGTGGCGAGCGGAGGGCGAGCTGTTCGCCGAGGTCGCCCTGGGCGAGGGACAGCGCGGTGACGCCGCGCGCTTCGCCCTGCACCCGGCGCTGCTGGACGCCGCGCTGCATCCGCTGCTGCCCGGGGTGGCGGAGGAGGGCGGGCGGTCCTGGCTCCCGTACGCCTGGTCCGGGGCGAGTGTGACCGCCGCCGGTGCCACGCTGCTCAGGGTCCGGCTGGCCGTCGCGGCCGCCGAGGCCGAGTCGCTGACGGTGTCGCTGGCGGTGGCCGATGGTGCGGGTGCGCCGGTGGCGGTGGTCGAGTCGCTGGTGCTGCGTCCGGTGTCGGTGGACGGTCTGCGCCAGACCGGTGTTCGCGATGGGCTGTTGAGTGTGGCGTGGCGTCCGCTGGAGGTGGCGGGTGCCGCCGCTGACTGGGCGGTGCTGGGTACGGATCTGGGGCTCGGTGGAGCGGTGTTCCCGGGTGTCGGTGAGGTGGCGGACGTAGCGCCGTCGGTGGTGCTGGCGGGGCTGCCCCGGCTGGACGGTGCCGAGGTTGTGGGCGCTGTTCATGAGGTGACGGCCGGTGTGCTGGGGCTGGTGCAGGGGTGGCTGGCCGAGGAGCGGCTGGCGAACTCGCGCCTGGTCGTGGTCACGCGCGGCGCGATCGCGGCCGGTCCGGAGGGCGTGGCGAACCTGTCGCAGGCCGGCGTCTGGGGTCTGTTGAGGAGCGTGCAGACGGAGAACCCCGGCCGGTTCGTCCTGCTGGATCTGGATTCCGACGAGCCGTCGACATCGTTGATCGCCGGTGCGCTGGCCTCGGGCGAGCCGCAGTTGGCGGTGCGCGGTGACGAGGTGCTGGTGCCGCGCTTGGCCCGAGTGACGGCGGGTGTGGTGTCGGAGGGTCCGGAGTGGGGCCGGGGCACGGTGTTGGTGACGGG
>NZ_JAFLNG010000466.1 GCF_017427025.1 Streptomyces sp. FH025 | reverse complement strand
CAGCGCGGGTCGACCACGGCCTGCGGGTCCTTGCCGCGGCGCAGCCAGGCCTGGAGGCCCTCGGCCCACTGGCGGTACCAGTCGACCTGGCGCCGGTGCAGTTCGGCCGGAGCGACCTGCCCCACCTCGGCGGGGTAGCGCCCGGCCAGGGCGACGGCGACCCGTACGGCGGCCAGCGCGTCGCTGCCGGCCTCGTGCGCGTCGGTCAGCTCCACCCCGTACACCTCGCAGACCCGCTGGAGGGTGCGGGAGCCCTTGCGGTACTTGTCCACGGCCCGGTCGATGACCAGCGCGTCCAGCACCGGCCCGACCGGACGGCCGAGGCGCTCGGCGAGCGTCGCCAGCCCGTACCGGCGCAGTTCGGCGTCCAGCAGCGACAGGTCGAACGGCGCGTTGAACGCCACCACCGGCCGCCCGGCCGCCATCCGCTCGCACAGCGCGGCGGCTATCTCCTCGACCGCCTCCGCGGCCGGCCGCCCCTTGCTGCGCGCCACCTCGTCCCCGATCCCGTGGATCGCCTCCGCCTCCGCGGGAATCGGCACCCCGGGGTCGAGCAGCCAGTGCGCGGCCTCCACCCGGGCGGCCCCGACGGTGTCCACGAGCGCGGCCGTGACGATGCGGTCCACGGCCGGGTCGGTGCCCGTGGTCTCCAGGTCGAAGCCGACCAGTGGCTGCTGCCACCAGCTCATCAGGTGTGTCCTTCCGTCCGACTGTGCGAATCAGCCCCTATCATCACCCGCCCCACCGACAACCCGGCCGACGGGGCCGCCGGTCCGGGCCCCGACGGCCCTAGGCTGTTCCTCGGACCCGACGAAGGAGCCGCCCATGAGCACGCTGCGGACCATCGGAGAGATCCGCGGATCGCTGCCTGGGGACCAGGTCCGGCACTTCGACGCCGAACTCGCCGACACCGACATCGACGCGCTGCCGCAGGTGCTGCACCGCTGGGCGACGCTGGGGACGGACGGCTTCCTGGATTTCCTCCTGACGACGCCCTTCGAAGGGGTGGAATTCGGAGCGCGTTCCTACGACGACCAGGAAGAGCACGAGTGACCTGTCCGCTGGGCACGGGCGTGCTCGCCGAGCGTCAGGACGGCGGGCCCGGCGGGCTCGCGGAGCATCGAGACGTCGATCGGGTCCTGGTGGACGACGGTGAAACCGTGCCGGGCGTAGAGCCGTTGGGCGGCGCTGCCCCGGAGGACGACGAGCCGCACCTGCTCGCCGGCGGCGTCGGCCTCGGCGAGGAGGTGGCGCAGGACGGCGGTGCCGAGGCCCCGGCCCTGGAGGTCCGGGGCCAGGTAGAACATCTCCAGGTGGCGGCCGCCGTGTTCGTCGGGGCGGATGGTGACGGAGCCCGCGAAGGCCCCGTCGACCCGCAGGACGGACGTGTGCCGGGTGGAGAAGGAGGCCCGCACGCGCCGTCGGGAGCGGTCCGGGTCCCAGCGGCCGAGGCGTTCGAGGTCGGCGCGCATGACCTGGGCCTTGAGGTCGGCGATGGGTTCGACGTCCTCGGGGCCGGCGGGTTCCAGGGTCCAGGCGGGGTGGCTGTTCACGGCGCGCAGTGTTCCACCGGCGGGAGCGCCCCGACCAGGGATTTTCTCAGGATACGGGCCGGGAGTCCGCCCAGACGCCCTGGAACTCCTCGCGGTAGACCTCCAGCAGTCCGGGTTCGGTGCCGCCGGGCTGTTGGCCGGCTCCGCCGCGCAGGATCAGTGCGGGGGACTCCATGCCGCGGGAGCGGCGCAGGTAGGGCTGGACGACGCCGAGGTCGCGGCTCTGGCGGCGGCCGCCGGCCTGGCCGGCCGTGCGGGGGCCCTCGACCAGGTAGGCGGTGAAGCGCGGGGTCTCGTCGAAGACGCGGATCTCGAAGCCGGCCTGGTCGTGCAGCCGGGCCCGCACCCGGCGCACGTGCATGATGTTCATCTCGATGGAGCGGGACAACTCGCCGCGCCCGATGCCGAGTTCGCGTTCGCGGCGGCGTACCGCGCTGCTGGCCGGGTTGAGGAAGAGCAGCCGGACCCGGCAGCCCTCGCCGGCGAGGCGCACCAGGCGCTTGCCGGTGTAGTTCTGGCAGAGCATGCCGAGGCCGATGCCGAGCGCGTCCAGGCGGCGGGCGCCGTCGAGCAGGTCCTCGACCGGCAGGTCGCGCTGGAGCCGGACCCGGTCGGCGTGGACCGCGACGACGTCGGCGTACCGGCCGGCGACCAGGGACTCGACGACGTCGGCGGGCACCCCGCCGGCGCCGCCGTCGAGGACGGCGAGCAGCCGGGCGGCGGCGCGTTCGGTCTGGGCCAGGACGGTCTGGGTGAGGACGCGGTTGCGGGAGACCACGTGCCGGGCCACCTCCAGCTCGTCCAGGGCGAGTTCGATCTCGCGCCGGTCGGCGAGGTAGGGCTCGAAGCAGGGCCAGTGCTGGACCATGAGTTCGCGCAGCTGGGGCAGGGTGAGGAAGACCAACGGGTCGTCGTCGGCGGGGTCGAGCAGGTAGCCCTTGCGGCGGCTGATCTCGCGGACGGCGCCGGCCCGGTGGGCCCATTCCTCGCCGGCGGGCCCGGCGGCGGCGGTGACCCAGTCCTCGCCGTGGGTGGGGGCGTAGATGGGGTGCAGCACCTCGTCGACGAGGGAACGCAGCCGCTGTTCGACCAGGTTGAGCCAGACGTAGGCGCGGCCGGACAGCCGGACCCGCTGGTAGGCGTCCTCCCATTCGCCGGCCGACCAGGCGAGGGCGGGGACCTCGACCGGGCCGCCCTGGGCGGGCACCAGCGCGCGGCCGGTCAGGGTGGGGCGCATGACCACCGTGGGCGCCTCGCTGCGGGCGCCGCCCCGGTCGGGGCCGTCGGGCCCGGGGGCTCGGCCGCCGGCGGGGAACACCATGCGCCACCTCATCTGGTTGCTCTCGTTCCGCCCCGGGCCGGTTGACGGATCGTCGACGTGCCGCTGACTGTCGGCCGGGGCGGCGGGACGATCAAGGGTACTGCCCGCCGCGAGGCTCTCGCAGCCGGATGCCGGGTGCCTCCGGAGCCACGGGCGCACCATTGACCCCACTTTTCACATGAATGGCCGCTGGACACCCGTTCGGGCGAACCCCGGTGGTATGTCCCGGCTGTCGGGGAAGGGCTCGGGGAGTATTGCGGGCTGTGCCGTGCGTCACGGCGCGCGGGCGTCGCACATGCCCGGCCGCCCGGCCGGGAAGACCGCGTCCGGGTCCGGGCAGCTTGTCGGACCAGATGTCAGTTTCCGTCTCCGTCAAGGGAGTTGAGAACTCATGCAGGTCTGGCCCGGTACGCCCTACCCCCTCGGCGCCACCTACGACGGAGCCGGCACCAACTTCGCGGTGTTCTCGGAGAGCGCCGACCGGATCGAACTGTGCCTGGTCGGCGAGGACGGCTCGGAGACCGCCGTCGAGCTGCGCGAGACGGACGCCTTCGTCCGGCACGCCTACCTCCCCGGCGTCCAGCCCGGCCAGCGCTACGGCTTCCGCGTGCACGGCCCGTACAACCCGGGCCTGGGCCAACGGCACAACAGCGCCAAGCTGCTCCTGGACCCGTACGCCAAGGCGATGAGCGGGCACATCGACTGGGACGAGTCGGTCTACGGCTACCACTTCGGCGCCCCGGAGCGCCGCAACGACCTCGACTCCGCCCCGCACACCATGCACTCGGTGGTGATCAACCCCTACTTCGACTGGGGCACCGACCACCCGCCGCGCACCGACTACCACCGCACCGTCATCTACGAGGCCCACGTCAAGGGCCTCACCCGGCTCCACCCGGGCATCCCCGAGGAGATCCGCGGCACCTACGCGGGCCTCGCCCACCCCGCGGTGATCGAGCACCTGGCCAAGCTCGGCATCACCGCGATCGAGCTGATGCCGGTGCACCAGTTCGTCCGCGACCACCGGCTGCGCGACCTCGGCCTGTCCAACTACTGGGGCTACAACACCATCGGCTTCTTCGCCCCGCACTCCTCCTACTCCTCCACCGGCGACCGCGGCCACCAGGTGCAGGAGTTCAAGTCCATGGTCAAGGCGCTGCACGCGGCCGGGATCGAGGTGATCCTGGACGTCGTCTACAACCACACCGCCGAGGGCAACCACCTGGGGCCCACCCTCTCGCTGCGCGGCCTGGACAACGTCTCCTACTACCGCCTCGCCAAGGACCGGCGCTTCTACGAGGACACCACCGGCACCGGCAACAGCCTGCTGATGCGCAGCCCGCACGTGCTCCAGCTGATCATGGACTCGCTGCGCTACTGGGTCACCGAGATGCACGTGGACGGCTTCCGCTTCGACCTCGCCGCCACCCTCGCCCGGCAGTTCCACGAGGTGGACCGGCTCTCCTCCTTCTTCGACCTCGTCCACCAGGACCCGGTGGTCTCCCAGGCCAAGCTGATCGCCGAACCCTGGGACCTCGGCGAGGGCGGCTACCAGGTCGGCAACTTCCCGCCGCTGTGGACGGAGTGGAACGGCATGTACCGGGACACCGTGCGCGACCTGTGGCGCGGCGAGACCGCCGCGCTCGCCGACTTCGGCTCCCGGCTCACCGGCTCCTCCGACCTCTACCAGGACGACGGCCGCCGCCCGATCGCCTCCATCAACTTCGTGACCTGCCACGACGGTTTCACCCTGCGCGACCTCGTCTCGTACAACGAGAAGCACAACCAGGCCAACGGCGAGGACAACCGGGACGGCGAGTCCTTCAACCGCTCCTGGAACTGCGGCGTCGAGGGCCCGAGCGCCGACCCGGCCGTCGAGGAGCTCCGGGCGCGCCAGCAGCGCAACTTCATCGCCACCCTGATGCTCTCCCAGGGCGTGCCGATGCTCTCCCACGGCGACGAGCTCGGCCGCACCCAGCGGGGCAACAACAACGCCTACTGCCAGGACAACGAGCTCACCTGGGTGCACTGGCCCGAGGGCGAGGGGCCGCAGGCGCGGCTGCTGGAGTTCACCCAGGGGATGATCTGGCTGCGCCGCGACCACCCGGTGTTCCGGCGGCGGCGCTTCTTCCACGGGCGGCCGGTGTCCGCCTCCGGCGGGTACGACGACCTCACCGACATCGCCTGGTTCACCCCGGCCGGGGACGGGATGACCAAGCGCAACTGGGGCGCCAACTACGCCAAGTCGCTGACCGTCTTCCTGAACGGCTACGCCATCTCCGAGCCGGACCGGCGCGGCGGGCGGATCGTCGACGACTCCTTCCTGCTGATGTTCAACGCGCACTTCGAGCCGCTGGAGTTCACCGTGCCCGCCGGCCACGGCCGGGAGTGGCAGGTCGTGGTCGACACCGCGCAGCCCCGGCTGCCCGCCCCCGGCACCGGGGCGCGGGTCAAGGCCGGGGACGCGCTGTGGCTCACCGACCGCTCGCTGATGGTCCTGCAACGGCCCGCCTGAGTGGCCGCACCGGTCACCTGTTCGGGTCAGCAGCGGGTCTTGGCGGCGGGCCCGGCCGGGTACCTATGGACACATGACCTCCGCCGCCGAGCCCGCGCAGCCCCGCCCGGCCGCCACCGTCCCCTCCTCCTCGTACCGCCTCCAGCTCCAGCCCGCCTTCACCCTGCGCGACGCCACCGCCGCCGTCCCCTACCTGGCCGCCCTCGGCGTCTCCCACCTGCACCTGTCCCCGCTGCTGGAGGCCGCCCCCGGCTCCACCCACGGCTACGACACCGTCGACCACACCCGGATCAGCGAACAGCTCGGCGGCGAGAGCGCCCTGCGCGAGCTCGCCGCCGAAGCGCACCGGCACGGGCTGCGGCTGATCGCCGACGTGGTGCCCAACCACATGGCCGTGCCCGTCCCCGAGCGGCTCAACCGGCCGCTGTGGCAGGTGCTGCGCGACGGCCCCGACTCGCCGTACGCCCGCTGGTTCGACATCGACTGGACGGCCCAGCCGGGCCCCGTCGACGCCCCCGGGCGCGGCCGGGTGCTGCTGCCGCTGCTGGGCGAGCGCCTCGGCGCCGTCCTGGACCGGCTGGAGGTGGACGGCGAGGTGCTGCGCTACGAACGGCACGAGCTGCCGCTGCGGCCCGGCACCTCCGCACTCCCGCTCGACGAACTGCTCGCCCGCCAGTGGTACCGGCTCGCCTGGTGGCGGCTGGCCCGCACCGAGCTCAACTACCGGCGCTTCTTCACCGTCAACGAGCTGATCGCCGTGCGGGTCGAGGAGCCCGAGGTGTTCGCCGAGACCCACGCGGTACTGC
>NZ_JAFLNG010000465.1 GCF_017427025.1 Streptomyces sp. FH025 | reverse complement strand
GGCTGACCGCTCTTGCATCGAACCCGGGGGGAACCAGTCATGCGCCGTGCCGCGGCCGCCGTCGCGCTGTTCGTAGGGCTGACCGCCGTCGCCGCCTGTGGGCCCGACGACCCCGCCCCGGGGTCCGCCGCCGGTCCCTCCGCCGCCGGTCCCTCCGGCGGCGCGGCCGCCCCGCCCGCCACGGCCTCCGGTACGGCCCCGGCGTCGGGCGCGGCCCCCACCAAGAACACCGCGCCCCGACCGGACGGCACCATCACCGTCGCCTTCGCCGGGGACGTCCACTTCGAGGGCCGCACCCAGGCCCGGCTCTCCGTCCAGGCCCCCGAACCGGCGCTCGGCCCGATCTCCCGCACCCTCGCCGACGCCGACCTGTCCGTCCTCAACCTGGAGACCGCGATCACCGGGCGCGGCGCGCCGGAGCCGAAGACGTACACCTTCCGCACCTCGCCCAAGGCGCTGTCCGTGCTCAAGGACTCCGGCGTCGACGTCGTCTCGATGGCCAACAACCACGCCGTGGACTTCGGTGCCGACGGCCTCACCGACACCCTCGCCGCCAAGGACTCCTCGCCGATCCCGGTGGTCGGCGTCGGGCACAACGCCAAGGAGGCGTACGCCCCGTACGTGACCACCGTGCGCGGGGTGAAGGTCGCCGTCGTCGCCGCGAGCCAGGTCGAGGACCTCACCAACCAGAAGTGGCGGTCCGGCGCCAACAAGCCCGGCATCGCCTCGGCGCTGGACGTCCCCGCGCTGCTGGCGGCCGTGCAGGCGGCCAAGCAGCAGGCCCCGGTCGTGCTCGTCTACCTGCACTGGGGCGAGGAGGGCAAGGCCTGCCCGACCGGTCCGCAGACCGCCATCGCCAAGAAGCTCGCCGCCGCCGGAGCCACCGCCGTGGTCGGCACCCACGCCCACACCATGGTCGGCTCCGGCATGCTCGGCGGCACCTACATCGGGTACGGCTTCGGCAACTTCCTCTGGTACGGCACCTCCAACTACGCCAACTCCAACGAGACCGGCGTCACCACCCTCACCCTCACCGCCGACGGCAAGGTCACCGGCGAGGCCTTCGCCCCGGCCACCATCGACGACAAGGGCATCCCGCAGCCGGTCACCGGTTCCGCCGCCGAAGCCGCCCTCAAGCGCCGCGACGGCCTGCGCGGCTGCGCCGGACTCACCCCGCCCCCGGCGGCCCGCTGACGGAGCTACCGCCGTCCGATGTTCTTCCGTCCCCGGACGAGCGGACACGAAGAACCGACCATCCGTCGGCTGTCGCTCCGGCGCTCCCATCGGGACGGCATCGACGCCGTCCGCCTGTCCGCACACCCCTCCGACGCAGCCGGCGAACCTCGCCTCCCAACGCGTCGCCGTGCGCGCCGGTCTGCGGCGGGCGGAGCACCTGGACGGCGAGGGCCATGACGGGTTCGGCTGGATCTACGTGAGCGGCGCGGCGTAGGCCGCACCGGGAGGAATCCGAGGCCGCCCGCCCCGTTGTCCGGGGCGGGCGGCCTTCTCCCTTCCAGGGCGAGTTGACGTTCGTACAGGCGCTCGGCGGGGGCGAACAGCTGTGTTAGGTTAGCCTTACCTAATGTTGCTGGTCGGAGGGGATGTCCTGTGGCGCGGTCCGAATTCGCCGGTGTCGTCGCGATGGTGACCGGGGCCGGGCAGGGCATCGGCGCGGCCGTGGCCCGGGCGCTGGTCGCCGAGGGGGCGGTCGTCGCGGCGGTGGACCGGAACGCCGGTTCGCTCGCCGGTCTCGTGGCGGAGTCGCCCGCCGTGCACCCGTACGTCCTGGACGTCGCGGACTCGCAAGCCGTCGATGGGGTGGTGGAGTTGGTGGAAGCCCAACTCGGGCCGATCGGCGTGCTGGTGAACGTCGCGGGGATCCTGCGGACCGGACTCGTCGTCGAACTCGCCGATGAGGACTGGTCGGAGACCTTCGCGGTCAACACCGCCGGGGTGTTCCACGCCGGCCGTGCGGTCGGGCGGCGGATGGCCGCCCGTGGGCACGGCGCCGTGGTGACCGTCGGTTCCAACGCCGCCGGGGTGCCGCGCGCCGGCATGGCCGCGTACGCGGCGTCCAAGGCGGCGGCGACCATGTTCACCCGGTGCCTCGGGCTGGAACTCGCCCGGTCCGGGGTGCGCTGCAACGTCGTCTCGCCCGGGTCGACCGACACGGAGATGCAGCGCGCCCTGTGGGGCGAGGACGCCGAGGCGGCCGAACGGCGACTGGTCGATGGCGACTTGGCGGCCTGGCGGGTCGGCATCCCGCTCGGGCGGATCGCCGCGCCCTCCGACATCGCCGAGGCGGTGCTCTTCCTGGCCTCCGACCGGGCCCGGCACATCACCATGCACGACATGTACGTCGACGGCGGCGCGACCCTGCGCGCCTGAACCGCCTTTCACAGAACTTGACTCACAGGCCTTGGTCCACGGGCCTCGGATCGTGGACCTCCGACCGTAGACCGTCCCAGACTGGAGAAACCACCGTGACCACGGTGCACCACGCCCCCGCCGGGCCCGACGTCGCCGTCATCGGTGCGGCCAGCGGGCTGCTCGGCCAGTACCGGGCCGCCGACGACGAGGCGTTCTTCGCCTCACCGACCCGCACCCTGCTCGCCGCCGGGGTGCACGCCCGGGTGCCGCAGGACGCGCGGCCGCTGCCCGTCCGGGTGGCCGAGACGCTGGCCGAGGCGCGTCGCGTCGGGGTCGAACGGCCGCTGGTGGTCGGGGCGGTGGCCTTCGACCACGAGAGCCGGGCCGAACTCGCCGTCCCCGTCAGGGTCCGTACCGCCGGGGCGCTGGGCGAGGACCCGCTGATCGCGCTGCCCGCACCGCCCGTCCCGGCGGCCGGGACGGCCGGCTGGCGGGTGCGCCCGGTGCCCGAGCCGGAGGCGTACGGCGCGGGCGTCGCGGAGGCCGTCGAGCGGTTGCGGGGCGGTGAGTTGAGCAAGGTGGTGCTGGCCCGCACACTGGAGCTGAGCACCCCCGACCCGCTCGACCTGCCGGCCATCCTGCAGCGACTGGCCCGCCGCGACCCCGGCGGCTACACCTTCGCCGTGCCCGCCGGCGGTGGCCGCACCCTGATCGGGGCCAGCCCCGAACTCCTGCTCTCCCGGCGGGGAACGGCCGTCCTGGCCAACCCGCTGGCCGGCTCGGTGCCGCGCAGCGACGACCTCGGCGAGGACGTGCGGCGCGCCGCAGCGCTGCTGGACTCGCCCAAGGACCTGCACGAGCACGCCGTCGTGGTGGACGCCATCCGCGCCGCGCTCACGCCGTACTGCCGCAACCTGGACGTACCGCGCAGGCCAACCCTGGTGCGGACCGCCGCCATGTGGCACCTGGCCACCGAGATCCGCGGCGAGCTGGCCGATCCGGCCGTCTCCGCCCTGGAGTTGGCCACCGCGCTGCACCCGACCCCGGCGGTCTGCGGGACGCCCACGGACGTCGCGCGCCGGGTGATCGGCGAGGTCGAACCCTTCGACCGGGGCCTGTACACCGGGATGGTCGGCTGGGGTGACGCGACGGGCGACGGCGAGTGGGTGGTCACCATCCGCTGCGCGGAGGCGGACGCGCGGACGCTGCGGGTGTACGCGGGTGCGGGAGTGGTCGAGCAGTCCCGGCCTGAAGCCGAACTCGCCGAGACCAGCGCCAAGTTCCGTACCTTCCTGGACGCCGCGGGGGTGGCGCGGTGACGCCGCTGGAGACGGTCGCGGCGGGTTTCACCCCGTACCCCGCCGAGTTCGCCGAGCGCTACCGGGCCGCCGGGCACTGGCGCGGCGAGACCTTCGGGCGGATGCTGCGCGAGCGCGCCACCGCGCACGGTGAGCGGATCGCCGTCGTCGACCCGGGCGGCCACTCGGCGGCGCGGGAGGAGCGGCGCTGGACGTACGCCGAACTCGACCGCCGGGCCGACAGGATGGCCGCCGGACTGATCGCCCGGGGGATCCGGGCCGGGGACCGGGTGGTGGTCCAACTGCCCAACGCCGCCGAGTTCTTCGAGGTGGTCTTCGCGCTGTTCCGGATCGGCGCCCTGCCGGTCTTCGCGCTGCCCGCGCACCGGTACGCCGAGATCGGGTACTTCTGCGCCTTCACGGGGGCGGCGGCGTACGTCGTGCCGGCCGTCGAGGGGGGCTTCGACTACCGCGAACTCGCGTCCCGGGTGCGGGCGGAGAGCCCATCTCTGCGGCTGGTGCTGGTGGCCGGCGAGGACGCGGGGGAGCACGTGCGGCTGGCGGACGTGCCCTGCGACGGGCCGGGTCCCTCCGCGCACCCGAGCCCCGGTGACGTCGCCTTCCTCCAGCTGTCCGGCGGCAGCACGGGCGTGCCGAAGCTCATCCCGCGCACCCACGACGACTACATCTACTCGCTGCGCGGTTCGGTCGAGCTGTGCGCGCTGGACGAGGGCAGCGTCTACCTGTGCGCGCTGCCCGCCGCCCACAACTTCCCGCTCAGCTCGCCCGGTTCACTCGGCACCCTGTACGCGGGCGGCCGGGTGGTGCTGTGCCCGCAGCCCAGTCCGGAGACGGCCTTCCCGCTGATCGAGCGCGAGGGCGTGACCGTCACCGGGCTGGTGCCGCCGCTCGCACTGCTCTGGCTGGACGCCGCCGAGCGCGGCGCGCGCGGCCACGAGAGCCTGGAGGTGCTGCTGGTCGGCGGCGCCAAGTTCAGTACGGAGGCGGCCCGTCGAGTGCGCCCGGTACTGGGCTGCACGCTGCAGCAGGTGTTCGGGATGGCCGAGGGACTGGTCAACTACACCCGGCTGGACGACCCTGAGGAGCTGGTCACCACCACCCAGGGCCGTCCGATCTCACCGGACGACGAGGTCCGGGTGGTCGACGACCAGGACCGCGACCTGCCCGACGGCGTCACCGGGCACCTTCTGACGCGCGGCCCGTACACCATTCGCGGCTACTGGAACGCTCCCGAGCACAACGCCAAGTCCTTCACGGCGGACGGTTTCTACCGCACCGGCGACCTGGTCCGCCGACTGCCGTCCGGCCACCTGGTGGTGGAGGGTCGGGCGAAGGACCAGATCAACCGGGGCGGGGAGAAGGTCGCCGCCGAGGAGATCGAGAACCACCTGCTCGCCCACCCGGCCGTGCACGATGCCGCGGTGGTGTCGATGCCCGACCCGTACCTGGGCGAACGCACCTGCGCGTACGTGGTGCTCAAGCCCGAACACCGGCAAGCGCCGCCGAAGGGCGTCGAGTTGAAGCGCTTCGTGCGCGGACGCGGGCTGGCCGACTACAAGGTGCCGGACCGGGTCGAGTTCGTCGAGGCCTTCCCCGCCACCGGGATCGGCAAGGTCAGCAAGAAGGACCTGCGCGCCGCCATCGCGGCCTCCCTCGCCCGCCCCTGAACCCACCTCCCCGACTGCTGAATTCCGACTACGGAATTTCCGACTACTGAAGGAACGACCGCCGTGGGCCTGCCCCGCATTCCCTCCTATCCCATGCCCGTCGCCGAGGAGCTGCCCGCCAACCGGGTCTCCTGGACGGTGGACCCGGCGCGCGCCGTGCTGCTGGTGCACGACCTCCAGAACCACTTCCTGGACGCCTTCGACGCCGGTGCCGCGCCGGTGCCCGAACTCCTCGGTCAGGCGGCCGCGTTGGGCGATGCGGCCCGTGCGCACGGCGTGCCGGTCGTCTACTCGGCGCAGCGCGGCGGGCAGAGCCCGGCCGAACGCGGGTTGCAGCAGGACTTCTGGGGCCCCGGCATTCCGGACGACCCGCGCGCCACGGCGATCGCCGGGGCCGTCGCCCCGGTGGCGGGCGACACCGTACTCACCAAGTGGAAGTACAGCGCCTTCGTGCGCACCGAGTTGGACCGGCTGCTGCGCGAACAGGGCCGGGACCAGCTGGTGATCACCGGCGTGTACGCGCACATCGGCGTGCAGGCCACCGCCTGCGACGCCTGGATGCGGGACGTACAGGCGTTCGTGGTGGCGGACGCCGTCGCTGACTTCGGGCCGCAGGAGCACCGCGCGGCGCTGGAGTGGATCGCCGGACGGTGCGGGGTGGTCACCACGACCACGGCCGTGCTCGGAATGCTGGCGGGGGAGTGACGGGAAGTGACGGGTGTGGACGTGACGGGTTTGGACGTGACGGGCGTGGCTTTCACGGTGGAGCGGATCCGGGCCGAGGTCGCCGACCTGCTCGGGGAGGAGCCGGCGGACATCCCGCTGGACGAGAACCTGGCCG
>NZ_JAFLNG010000464.1 GCF_017427025.1 Streptomyces sp. FH025 | reverse complement strand
CGACTCCGGACCGTTGACGGCCGCGACCACCGCACCCGGCACCTCGGACAGCGTCGCCAGCACCTCCGCCTCCGGCGCGTTGACCGCCGCCATCGCACCACCACTGGGCAGCGCCTGCATCAGCCGAGCCCGCGCCGCCACCAGACGGGCCGCGTCCTCCAGGGAGAGGACCCCGGCCACATAGGCAGCCGCGACCTCACCCACCGAGTGACCCACCACCGCATCCGGCACCACACCAGCGGCCCGAAGCACAGCAGCCACACCGACCTCGAACGCGAACAGGCCCGCCTGCGCGTACAACGTCTGGTCGGCCAGCGCCTCGTCGACACCCTCAGCACCCAGCACGACGTCGCGGACAGGAATCCTCAACTCCCGTTCGAGGAGCCCGCACGCCCGGTCGAAGACCTCCGCGAACACCTCGCTGCCCTCGTACAGACCCCGGCCCATACCGGTCCACTGCGAACCCTGACCCGCGAAGACCAGGCCCACCCGCGCATCCGCCCGCGCCACGCCCGACACCACCGCGGCCGCCGGCACGCCGGCGGCCAGGCTCTCGACGGCGCCCAGCAGTTCGGCCCGCTCGGTACCGACCACCACGGCCCGGTGCTCGAACACCGAACGCGTCGCGGCCAGCGACCACGCCACGTCCCGCGGCTCCAGCTCCGGCCGCGCGGCGACCCACTCCCGCAGCCGACCCGCCTGGGCCGTCAGACCGTCCGCCGTACGGCCCGACACCACCCACGCACCGGCACCCGGCAGCACCGGAACCTCGGCCCGCACCTCGGCGACCTCGGCCGCCGGCGCCTCTTCCACGATGACGTGGACGTTGGTCCCGCTGATCCCGAACGCCGACACACCCGCACGGCGCGGACGCTCCCCCGCCGGCCACGGCACCGGCTCCGTCAGCAGCCGCACCTCTCCCGTCGACCAGTCCACGCGCGGCGACGGCTCGTCCACGTGCAGCATCGCGGGCAGCTCGCCGTGCCGCAGCGCCAGCACCATCTTGATCACACCGGCCACACCGGCGGCCGCCTGGGTGTGGCCGATGTTCGACTTCACCGACCCCAGCCACAGCGGGCCCTGCCCGCCCCGCTCCTGACCGTACGTCGCCAGCAGCGACTGCGCCTCGATCGGGTCGCCGAGCCGGGTTCCGGTCCCGTGCGCCTCCACCGCGTCCACGTCGGCGGCCGAGAGGTTCGCGTTCGCCAGCGCGCGGCGGATGACCGCCTGCTGAGCCCGGCCGTTGGGGGCGGTCAGGCCGTCGCTGGTCCCGTCGGAGTTGATCGCCGAGCCGCGCAGCACGGCCAGGACGGAGTGGCCGTTGCGCACGGCGTCGGACAGCCGCTCCAGGACGACCAGGCCGACGCCCTCCGACCACACGGTCCCGTTGGCGTCGGCCGAGAACGGGCGGCACACACCGTCGGAGGACAGCCCCCGGAGCCCGCTGAAGGCGACGAAGTTCCCGGGGGTGGCCATGACGGACACGCCGCCGGCGAGCGCCAGCGAGCACTCGCCGGACCGCAGCGCCTGCACGGCGAGGTGGATGGCGACCAGGGAGCTGGAGGCGGAGGTGTCGACGGTGAGCGACGGCCCGTGCAGTCCGAGGAGGTACGAGATCCGGCCGGACATCACGCTGGTCGTCGTGCCGGTGAGCAGGTACCCCTTCACGCCTTCCGGCGCCTCCTGCAGCCGGGGGCCGTACTCCCTCGGTTCGGCGCCCACGAACACGCCGGTCCTGGTGCCCCGGATCGCGGACGGGGTGATGCCGGCCCGCTCCAGGGCCTCCCAGGACGTCTCCAGCAGCAGGCGCTGCTGCGGGTCCATCGCCAGCGCCTCGCGCGGCGGGATGCCGAAGAAGGACGCGTCGAAGCCGGCCGCGTCGTCGAGGAAGCCGCCCCGGGTGAGGTAGGTCTTCCCGGCGGTCTCCGGGTCGGCGTCGTACAGGGAGCCGAGGTCCCAGTTCCGGTCCTCGGGGAAGTCGGAGAGGGCGTCCCTCCGTTCGGCCAGCAGCTCCCACAGGTCCTCGGGCGAACGGACCCCGCCGGGGTAGCGGCAGCTCATGCCGACGATCGCCAACGGCTCCGCACCGGCTGCGGCGAATTCCGTCAGGGCCGGCCCATCAGTCTCGTTCACAAATCCCTCGGCATTCGGGAGGTCGGGAGTTCGATACCTGGTCGAAGGTCTTTCAGCCAAGGAGGAACAGCAATGCGAAAAGGCTGAACGGAAGGGCTGAAGAGAGGGGCTGTACAAGGAGAAAGGAACAAAAGGCCCGCCGGAGCCCCGGCGGTCAGGATATGAGTCGGCCCGTCCGGAGAACCACGTGTTCAACCGAGAAAGGCGCGCCGGTTGATCGGCGCGCCATTCCGGACGACGGGAGACCCCGCGTTCCTCACCGTCAGGCGACGGCGTCCTCCCCGGCCGTGGTCAGGTCGGGCGAGGTGAGCCGCATCGTCGTCGGACCCTCGCGGCGGTCGGCGACCAGGTGCAGGCGCTGGACGCCCTCGCCGACGGGCTCGCCGAGGGCGGCCACGCAGGCGCACGGGTCGTCGGCGAAGCCCGCGAACCGGTAGGCGATGTCCATCATGCGGTTGCGATCGGTCCGCTTGAAGTCGGCGACGAGGTGCACGCCGGCCTGGGCCGCCTGGTCGATCAGCCAGTTGAGGATGACCGCGCCGGCGCCGAAGGTCACCACGCGGCACGAGGTCGCGAGGAGCTTCAGGTGCCACAGCTCCGCGTGGCGCTCCAGCAGGAGCACGCCCACGGCGCCGTGCGGACCGAACCGGTCGGCGAGGTTGACGGTGAGGACCTCGTGGTCCGGGTCGGCCAGCAGGGCGCGCAGCGCGGCGTCGGAGTAGTGGACGCCGGTCGCGTTCATCTGGCTGGTGCGCAGGGTCAGTTCCTCGACCCGGGAGATGTCCTCCTCGTCGGCCCGCTTGATCTCCATGACGAGGTCGAGGGTGCGGAGGAACTCCTCGTCGGGGCCGTTGAAGTTGTCCTTCTCGGCGTCCCGGCGGAAGCTGGCCTGGTACATCTCGCGGCGGCGCCGGGAGTCGACGGTGACGGTCTCGGGGCTGAACTCGGGCAGGCCGGTCAGCTCGCCCGCCCGGTCGGCCGGGTAGCAGCGGACCTCGGGCGCGTGGAAGGTCACCTCGGCGCGCTCGGTGGGCAGGTCGTCGATGAACGCGATGGTCTTCTCGGCGAAGTTCAGCCTTTCGGCGATCAGCTTGACCGCGTCGGACTTGCGGCCCCATCCGATCTGGGGGTGCACGAAGTACTCGGCCAGGCCCAGCTCTTCGAGGCGCTTCCAGGCGAGGTCGTGGTCGTTCTTGCTCGACACCGAGTGCAGGACTCCCCTGGAATCGAGCTCGACGATGGTGTCGAGGATCCCGGGGAACAGTTCGACGTTCGAGTCCTCCAGCAAAGTGCCGTCCCAGACGGTGTTGTCCAGGTCCCAGACCAGGCACTTCACGAGGGTTGGCTTCTCAGCCACGGGGGTTCTCCTACCAGCTTCGGTCGGACTTCGGTCGGACTTCGGTCGTTCGGACTCCGGTCGTCCGGACGTCAGTCGGAAAGCGAGAGGGCGTGGTCCGCCAGGATCAACTGGCAGATCTCGTTGCTGCCTTCGATGAGCTCCATGAGCTTCGCGTCCCGGAACGCGCGGGCCACCACGTGCCCGTCCTCGGAGCCGGCCGACCCTAGGAGCTGGACCGCGGTGGCGGCGCTCCGGGCGGCGTTGCCCGCGCTGACGTGCTTGGCGAGGACCGCCGCCAGACCCATGTCCGGTGCGGCGGAGTCCCATTGCGCGCTGGCGTGCTCGCACGCGCGCAGCGCGGTCTGCTCGGCGATGAACAGCTCCGCGAGGTGCCGGCGGACGAGTTGGTGCTCGGCGAGTGCCACGCCGCCCTGGTGCCGGTTCCCGGCGTGCGCGGTGGCGGCGCTCAGGCAGGCCTGGAGGATGCCGGCGCAGCCCCAGGCGATCGACACCCGCCCGTAGGAGAGCGCGGTCGTGAACAGCATCGACAGCGGCTGCCCGCCGCCGCCCAGCACGTGGGTGGCCGGCAGCCGGACGTTGTCGAGGCGGATGTTGGCGTGGCCGGCGGCCCGGCAGCCCATCGGGTGGGGCACGAGCTCGATGTGCACGCCCGGCGCGTCCACGGGGACGATCGCGGCGGCGGCGCCCTCGCCCTCGCCGTGGCGGGCGATGATCAGGACGAAGTCGGCGTAGCGGGTGCCGGTGACCCACTTCTTCTCGCCGTCGATGACGAAGCCGTCCCCGTCGGCCTTGATCCTGGTCTGCATGGCGGCCAGGTCGCTGCCGGCGCCGGGCTCGCTGAAGCCGACCGCGGTGAGCTTGCCTCCGGTCAGTTCGGAGAGGAAGGTGCGCCGCTGGTCCCGGTCGCCGAAGCGCTGGACGGTCCAGGCGACGATGCCCTGGGAGGTCATGATGGACCGCAGGGAGCTGCACAGGCTCCCGACGTAGGCGGTCAGTTCGCCGTTGTCCCGGCTGCTCAGCCCGAGGCCGCCGTGGGACGCCGGGACCTGTGCGCACAGCAGGCCCTTGGCCCCCAGGGTGCGCAGCAGGTCGACGGGCAGTTCGCCCGTGACGTCCCAGTCGGCCGCGCGGGCGCCGACGAGCCCGCCGATGAGGGCGCGCTCGTCGGCGAGTCGGTCAGGCATTTCCGGCCGCTTCCGTGTCGCCCTTCAGCCGCAGCACGAGGTCGGCCATGCTGACGACGGTGCGGAAGTTGTCGAGCTTGAGGTCGCCGCCGACGATGGCGATGTCGTACGCGTCCTCGAGGTGGACGACGAGCTGCATCGCGAACATGGAGGAGACGACGCCGGAGGCGAAGAGGTCCTGGTCCGGCTGGACCTCGGTCTTGATGCGCTCGGTGAGGAAGCCGAGGATCTCCTTCTGGAGGGTCTCGGCGGTCAGCGGGGTGTTGTCCGCGTGGTCGGTCATGACGCGACCTTTCCGTAGTCGTAGAAGCCCCGGCCGGTCTTCCGGCCGAGGTGGCCGTCCCGCACCTTGGCGAGCAGCAGGTCACAGGGGCGGTAGATTTCGTCGCCGCGGCGCTCGTAGAGCACGTTGAGCGAGTCGACGAGGTTCTCCAGGCCGATGAGGTCGCCGGTGCGCAGCGGGCCGGTGGAGTGTCCGAGGCAGCCCTCCAGCAGGCCGTCGACGACCTCCACGGAGGCGACGCCCTCCTGGACGAGCATGGCCGCGGTGTTGATCAGCGGGTGCAGCAGGCGGTTGATCACGAAGCCGGCCGAGTCCTCGATGACGAGGGCCTCGCGGCCGAGGACGGCGAGCAGCTCGGTGGCCTGCTCCAGGATGGCGGGCTCGGTGCGCGGGCCGCGGATGACCTCGACCATCTTGATCATGTAGGAGGGGTTCATGAAGTGCACGCCCACGAGGTCCTCGGGGCGCACGATCCACTCGGCCATCTCGTCGATCGGGATGCACGAGGTGTTGGAGATCAGGGTCGTGCCGGGCGGCACCAGGCGGGAAGCCGTGGAGAGGACCTCCCGCTTGACCTCGTCGACCTCGGTGACGGCCTCGATGACGGTGGTGGCCTCCGCGATGTCCTCCAGGGAGACGCTGGTGGTCAGCGTGCCCTGAGGGCGGTCCGCCGGCAGTACGCCCATCAGCTGGGCGTGCCGCAGCTTCTGCTTGATGGTCTGCCGTGCCGTCTCCAGCACGGTCTCGTCGACGTCGACCAGGACGACGGAGACGCCGTGGCCGAGGGCGAGCGCCGAGATGTTGGTGCCCATCACGCCCGCGCCGATGATGGCGAGGCGGTGCTCCTCAAATGCGGTCATGGATTCTTCCCTACGGTTTCGTGAGCCGGTTCCTGACGGCCGGCCCGGTCGTGGCGACGCGGCGTGCCGTGGCCCCCTGTCACCCGCGCAGCAGCGCGGCGAGAGCGGTGGGCGTCGGGTGCTTGAACACGTCGCCGAGTTCGAGGGACGTGCCGGTGAGTTCTTCGACCTTCTGGGCCAGGACGGCCGCGAGCAGCGAGTGGCCGCCCGAGGTGAAGAAGTTCGTCCGTGCCGTCGCCTCGACGGTGAGCAGTTGGCTCCAGATCCCGACGAGGTCGCGGACGAGCGGGTCGTCCGTCTCCTCCTCCTGCGGCCCGCTGCCCTGGTCGAGTGCCTTTCGGGCGAGCGCCAGGAGGGCCTGGGGGTCGGGCCGGCCGTCGGGGGT
>NZ_JAFLNG010000463.1 GCF_017427025.1 Streptomyces sp. FH025 | reverse complement strand
CCGCGCTGCTGGTCGGCCTGCTCGCCGAACGCGGCCCGACCGGCGCCTCCCTCCACCTCACCAGGACCGCCGCCCGCCTCGCCCCCGACCAGGCCGTCGCCGTCCTGACGGAGCTGCGCGAACTGGGGCTGGCCGAGGAGGCCGCGGAGCTGTTCCACGCCTTCTGGGCCTACCCGGCGGCGGCCGTCCCCGGCCTGCTCGCGGCACTGGAACGGGCCGGGCAGAACGCCGACGGTGCCACACTGCTCTGGGAGTGGGGCTCGGCCCCGACGTCCGAGCTGACCTCCCTCGCCGCGTGCCTCCAGCAGCACGACCGCTCCGCCGACGTGCGCACCCTGCTGCGCCAGGCGGCCGGCCGCCCGACCGCCGACCTCGCCGACCTCGCGGCCGGCCTGCCACCCGCCCTCGCCACCCTGCTGCTGCACGAACTGGCCGCCCTGCGCCCGCCGGTCGAACTGGTCCGCCTGGCCGCCGCCCTGGACGGCGATCCCGAGCTCTACGGGCAGCTGCTCGCCGCCCTCCGCGCCGACGAGACCCGGCACCGCACCACCCTCGCCACCCTGCGCACCGAGGGCCTCCCGACCGACCCGCCCGCGGCCCCGCGCTCCCGCTGGGGAAGGCGCTGAGGCACCCGCAGAACAGCGAGGCCCCGAACAGCAAGGCCCCCGAACGACGAGGAACCCCGAACGGCGAGGAGCCCCCGCCCGCCCCACCGAAGGGGCGAACGGGGGCTCCCGGAAGCCGGATCCGACTCAGCAGCCGATCAAGCGCGCACCCAGGTAGGCCTTCACCTGGTCGAGCGAGACGCGCTCCTGCGACATGGTGTCGCGGTCGCGGACGGTCACCGCGTTGTCCTCGAGGGTGTCGAAGTCGACGGTGACGCAGAACGGCGTGCCGATCTCGTCCTGGCGGCGGTAGCGCTTGCCGATGGCGCCGGCGTCGTCGAACTCGACGTTCCAGGCGGTGCGCAGGTCGGCGGCCAGGCCGCGGGCCTTCGGGGACAGCTCGGCGTTGCGGGACAGCGGCAGGACGGCGACCTTGACCGGGGCCAGGCGCGGGTCGAGCCGCATGCCGACGCGCTTCTCCATGACGCCCTTGGCGTTCGGCGCCTCGTCCTCGAAGTAGGCGTCGATCAGGAAGGCCAGCATGGCGCGGTTGAGGCCGGCCGCCGGCTCGATGACGTACGGGAAGTACCGCTCGCCGGACTCCTGGTCGAAGTACTTGAGGTCCTGGCCGGACGCCTCGCTGTGCACCCGCAGGTCGTAGTCGGTGCGGTTGGCGACGCCCTCGAGCTCGGAGAACTCGCTGCCACCGAAGTTGAAGCGGTACTCGATGTCCACCGTGCGCTTGGCGTAGTGGGAGAGCTTCTCCTTCGGGTGCTCGAAGAAGCGCATGTTCTCGGTGCGCAGGCCGAGGCCGACGTACCAGTCCCAGCGCTGCTGGAGCCAGTACTCGTGCCACTGCTCGTCCTCGCCCGGCTTGACGAAGAACTCCATCTCCATCTGCTCGAACTCGCGGGTGCGGAAGATGAAGTTGCCGGGGGTGATCTCGTTGCGGAAGCTCTTGCCGGTCTGGGCGATGCCGAACGGCGGCTTCTTGCGCGAAGTGGTCTGGACGGCCTTGAAGTTGGTGAAGATGCCCTGGGCGGTCTCCGGGCGCAGGAACGCCAGGCCGCTCGCCTCCTCGGTGACGCCGAGGTGGGTCTTCAGCATGCCCGAGAAGTCCTTGGGCTCGGTGAACTGGCCCTTGGTGCCGCAGTCGGGGCAGTTGACGTCCTTGAGGCCGTTCGGCGGCGGGAAGCCGTGCTTGGCCTCGTACTTCTCCTCCAGGTGGTCGGCCCGGTGGCGCTTGTGGCAGGAGAGGCACTCGGTCAGCGGGTCGTTGAAGGTGGCGACGTGGCCGGAGGCCTCCCAGACCTCGCGGGCGAGGATCACCGACGAGTCGAGTCCGACGACGTCCTCACGGGCCTGGACCATCGTGCGCCACCACTGGCGCTTGATGTTCTCCTTGAGCTCGACACCCAGCGGCCCGTAGTCCCAGGCGGCACGCGTGCCGCCGTAGATCTCGCTGCAGGGGTAGACGAAGCCACGGCGCTTGCTCAGGCTGACGATCGTGTCGATCTTGTCGGCGGCCACAGTGCTCTCTTCAGTACGTACGGCACGGTCAGGGCACGGCTGGTTGCACGTACCCGAATACCTCAGGTTACCGGCCACATGGGTACGGGGTTCAAATCGGTATCGTCCGTCCTCCCCCACCCATCGCCACCTGCCGTTCACCCATCCGAGTGAGTTGACAATCATTTCCACTTCAGATGAGAATGATTGTCATGATGATCGGACTGCCCGGACGACGGATCCGCACCACCACGGCCCTCGCCGCCACCGCCCTCACCGCCTCGCTGGCCCTCACCGCCTGCGGCGGCAGCAGCAGCGCCAAGGGCACGGACGGCAAGCTGAACGTCGTCGCCTCCTTCTACCCGATGGAGTTCCTGGCCCAGCAGATCGGCAAGGACCACGTCACGGTCACCGACCTCACCGCCCCCGGTGTCGAGCCGCACGACCTGGAGCTCACCGCCAAGCAGGTCGCCGCCGTCCAGAAGGCCGACGCGATCGTCTACCTCAAGGGCCTGCAGCCCACCGTCGACCAGGCCGTCGACCAGTCCTCCAGCAAGCACAAGGTCGACGCCACCGCCGCCAGCCCGCTGGTCGACCACCACCTCGACGAGGGCACCGAGGACGGCCACGACGCCCACCAGGGCAAGGGCCCGGCCGGCGACCCGCACATCTGGCTCGACCCCACCCGCTACGCGGCGATCGCCAAGAGCGTCGGCGACGAGTTCGCCAAGGCCGACCCGGCCCACGCCGAGGACTACCGGAAGAACACCGACGACCTGGTCACCAGGCTCACCGCCCTCGACCAGGACTTCCGGGCGGGGCTGAAGGACGCCAAGACCAAGACCTTCGTCACCAGCCACGCCGCCTTCGGCTACCTCGCCGACCACTACGGCCTCGACCAGGTCGCCATCAACGGCGTCGACCCGGAGTCCGAGCCCACCCCGGCCCGCCTCGCCGAGGTGCAGAAGGCCGCCAAGGACAACGGCGCCACCACGATCTTCTTCGAGACCCTGGTCAGCCCCAAGCTCGCCGACACCGTCGCCAAGGACCTCGGCCTCAAGACCGCCGTCCTGGACCCGCTGGAGGGCGTCAAGGACCCCTCCAAGGACGACTACTTCTCGATCATGAAGCAGAACCTGGCCAACCTCCAGGCCGCCCTCGGCACCCCCGCCGCCGGCTGACAGGACGCAGCACCATGACCCACCCGATACCCCCGGCCGTCCGCCTCCGTGACGCCGTCGCCTCGCGCGGCGGTCGGCCGGTGCTGCGCGGCGTCGACCTCACCGTCGCCCCCGGAGAGGTGGTCGCCCTGCTCGGCGCCAACGGCTCCGGCAAGTCGACCACCGTCAAGGCCGTGATCGGCTCCGTCCCGCTGGAGCAGGGCACCCTGGAGCTGTTCGGCACCCCGTACCGCTCCTTCCGCGCCTGGCACCGGATCGGGTACGTCCCGCAGCGCACCACCGCCGCCTCCGGCGTCCCCGCCACCGTGCGCGAGGTGGTCTCCACCGGACGGCTGCCGCAGCACCGGCTGCTGCCCTTCCGCCGCAAGGACCGCGAGGCCGTGGACCGCGCGCTGACCGCCGTCGGCATGCTCGACCGGGCCGGGGACGGCGTGGCCGACCTCTCCGGCGGCCAGCAGCAGCGGGTGCTCATCGCCCGCGCCCTGGTCGGCACCCCCGACCTGCTGATCATGGACGAGCCGATGGCCGGCGTGGACGCCGCCAGCCAGCAGGTGCTCGCCGACACCCTGCGCGCCGAGGTCGCCCGCGGCGCCTCCGTCCTCCTCGTGCTGCACGAACTCGGCCCGCTGGAGCCGCTGATCGACCGCGCCGTGGTGCTGCGGGACGGCTGCGTCGCGCACGACGGCCCGCCCGTGCCCAACACCGGCCTGCACGCACTGCCCGGCCACGACCACGTCCACCCGCACGCCGACCTCACCCCGCCGAGGCTGCTCGCATGACCGAGATGCTCTCCTACGACTTCATGCAGCGCGCCCTGCTCGCCGCCGTGCTGGTCGGGATCACCGCCCCCGCCGTCGGCATCTACCTGGTGCAGCGCCGCCAGGCCCTGATGGGCGACGGCATGGGCCACGTGGCGATGACCGGCGTCGGCCTCGGCTTCATCTTCCAGACCAGCCCGGTCTGGATGGCCGTGCTGGTCTGCGTGCTCGGCGCCGTCACCATGGAGCTGGTCCGCTCGCGCGGCAACCAGCGCGGCGACATCGCCCTCGCGATGCTCTTCTACGGCGGCATGGCCTGCGGCAAGCTGCTGGTCTCGCTCTCCGCCCAGGCCGGGTCCGGCGCGCTGGAGAGCTACCTGTGGGGCTCGATCCTCACCGTCGCCCCCGCCGACCTGACCGCCATCGCGGTGCTCGGCGCGGTGGTCATCGCGGTCACCGTCGGCCTGCGCCGCCAGCTCTTCGCGATCTGCCAGGACGAGGACTTCGCCCGGGTCACCGGCCTGCCGGTGCGCACCCTCAACCTGCTGCTCGCGGTGATGGCCGCGGTCACCGTCACGGTCGCCATGCGGGTGGTCGGGCTGCTGCTGGTCAGCGCCCTGATGGTGGTCCCGGTGGTCGCCGCCCAGCAGCTCACCCGCTCCTTCGCCGCCACCCAGGCCGCCGCCATCGCGCTCGGCGTGGTGGTCTCGCTGGCGGGCGTCACCGGCTCCTACCACCTCAACGTGCCCTCCGGCCCGGCCATCGTGCTGCTCGCCATCGCGGTCTTCGCGGTGTTCAGCCTGCTGGCCGCCCCACTGGCCCGCCGCCGCCACCGGGCCCGCGGCGAGGCCGACCGGGGACCGAAGGTCTGCGACGTCCAACTGCCCTCCCAGGGGTCCTCCGACGCGACCACCCCGGACCAGCGGGCTGGGCTGGCACAATGATGTGCGTGACGCCCACGACCCCAGGAGGACCCACGGTGACCACCGCAGGCCCGTCGCCGCGCGCCCGATCGACCCGGCAGCGTGCCGCCGTCTCGGCGGCCCTGGACGAGATCGCGGACTTCCGCAGCGCACAGGAGCTCCACGACCTGCTCAAGCACCGCGGGGACTCGGTCGGGCTGACCACCGTGTACCGCACCCTCCAGTCGCTCGCCGACGCCGGCGAGGTCGACGTGCTGCGCACCGCCGACGGCGAGGCCGTCTACCGCCGGTGCAGCAGCGGGCACCACCACCACCTGGTCTGCCGGCACTGCGGCGCCACCGTCGAGGTGGAGGGCCCGGCGGTGGAGCGCTGGGCCAACTCGGTCGCCGCCGAGCACGGGTTCAGCGACATCGCGCACACCCTGGAGATCTTCGGCACCTGCGCGGACTGCGCCGAGAAGGGCTGAGCCGCACGAGAGGAGGGACCCGCCGGGCAACCCGGCGGGTCCCTCCTCCGTGTGTGCGGCCTCAGCGCTGGGTGGGCAGCCCCACCGGCGCGGGGACCTCGTTGGGGATCGCCCCGCCGAAGCGGCGGTCGCGCATCGCGAACTGCTCGCAGGCACGCCACAGGTCACGGCGGTCGAAGTCCGGCCAGAGCACGTCCTGGAACACGAACTCGGCGTAAGCGGACTGCCAGAGCAGGAAGTTGGAGGTGCGCTGCTCACCGCTGGGGCGCAGGAAGAGGTCCACGTCCGGCATGTCCGGGTGGTACATGTACTTGGCGAGGGTCTTCTCGTTGACCTTCTTCGGGTCCAGCTTCCCGGCCGCGACGTCCTGCGCGAGCGCCTGCGCCGCGTCGGCGAGTTCGGCCCGGCCGCCGTAGTTGACGCACATGTAGAGCGTCACGGCGTCGTTGTCCTTCGTCTGCTCCTCGGCGACCTGGAGCTCCTGGACGACGCTCTTCCACAGCTTGGGCATCCGGCCGGCCCAGCGGACCCGCACGCCCATCGCGTCCATCTCGTCGCGGCGGCGGTGGATGACGTCCCGGTTGAAGTTCATCAGGAACTTCACCTCGTCGGGCGAGCGCTTCCAGTTCTCGGTGGAGAACGCGTACAGCGAGATGTTCTTGACCCCGAGCTCGATGGCGCCCTTGAGGACGTCCAGCACGACGGCCTCGCCGACCTTGTGGCCCTCGGTGCGGGGCAGCCCGCGCTCCTTGGCCCAACGGCCGTTGCCGTCCATCACGATGG
>NZ_JAFLNG010000462.1 GCF_017427025.1 Streptomyces sp. FH025 | reverse complement strand
CATGTGCGGTCGCTTCGCAGCCAGCAGCAAGCCCGAGGACCTCGTCGAGCTGTTCGACGTGGAGTACTGGGACCCTGAGGAGACGCTGGATCCGAACTGGAACGTGGCGCCGACCAACAGCGCCTTCGTGGTGCTGGAGCGGCTGTCGAAGGAGCGGGCGCGGCCGCTGCGGCAGCTGCGGGCGCTGCGCTGGGGGCTGGTGCCGCAGTGGTCGAACTCGGCCGAGACGGCGGTGAAGATGATCAACGCCCGGTCGGACACGGTGCACGAGAAGCCCGCGTACCGGCAGGCCTTCGCCTCGCGCCGGTGCATCCTGCCGGTGGACGGCTACTACGAGTGGCAGACGGTGCCGGGCGAGCGGGGCAGGGCCCGTAAGAAGCCGTTCTTCGTGTCCCGGGCGGACGGGGCGCCGCTGGCGCTGGCGGGGCTGTACGAGTTCTGGCGCGACCGGGCGGTGCCGCCGCAGGACCCGCGGGCGTGGCTGGTGACCTTCGCCGTGGTCACCACGGACGCCGAGGAGGTGCTGGCGCCGATCCACGAGCGGATGCCGCTGTTCCTGGACCGGGACTCCTGGGACGAGTGGCTGGACCCGGGGTCGGGCGACCCGGACGAGCTGCGCCGGCTGCTGATACCGCCGGCGCCGGGGGCGCTGCTGGCCACGCCGGTGTCGCCGGCGGTCGGCAACATCCGCAACAACGGCCCGGAGCTCAAGGAGCCGTGGGCCGAGGTCGAGTACGAGACCACACTGTTCTGAACGCGTTGGGAGTAGCTCGGATGACCACCTCCGAACTCGTCGCCACCGAGGCGGGCGAGGCCAGGATCACCTACCACCGGGCGGCCGCCCCGAAGGCCGTGCTGGCGCTGGGGCACGGCGCGGGCGGCGGGATCGGGGCCCGGGACCTGGTGGCGCTGGCGGAGGGGCTGCCGCCGCGCGGGATCACCGTGGCGCTGGTCGAGCAGCCCTGGAAGGTGGCCGGGAAGAAGATGGGCCCGTCGGCGGCGAGGACCCTGGACCTCGGCTGGCGGCCGGTCGCGGAGCACCTGGCCGGGCAGGGCCTGCCGCTGGTGGTCGGCGGGCGCAGCGCCGGGGCGCGGGTGGCCTGCCGTACGGGCGCGGCGACCGGCGCGGTGGGGGTGGTGGCGCTGGCGTTCCCGTTGCACCCTCCGGGCCGGCCGGAGAAGAGCCGGGCTGAGGAGCTGCTGGAGTCGGGGCTGCCGACGCTGGTGGTGCAGAGCGCGGCGGATCCGTTCGGCGGGCCGGGGGAGTTCCCGGCGCTGCCGGAGGGGCACGAGCTGGTGGCGGTGCCGTACGGCAGTCACGGTTTCGAGGTGCCCAGGCGGGCGCCGGTGGGGCAGGACGAGGTGCTGGGGCTGATCCGTTCGGCGGTGGGGGACTGGGTGCTGCGGCTGGTGTGAGCGGGGCGGCCCGGGTACGGGCCGCTTCCGCTCGCTCACTCGTGCGAGTGAACGGTGGTCGGGGGCGGGAATGTGGGCGCGGTCCCCGTGGTTGACCCCATCGTCAGCACGAGTCACGGTGAGAGGCAGGGCAGATGGGTTCGATCGCGTGCCCGGAACGGCCTGAGGAGCGCGAGGCCGCTGTGGCGTTCGCCCCCTCCTGGTCGGAGTGGCTTGACGCGGGCGAGAAGCCCGTCAGCCCGATATCCTCCATTTCGGGACGGCCCGCGGTGGGCCGTACCCGTCATGCCGAGGAGGTGGGTCCGGTCGTCGGGACCGAGCACGAGGCCGAGCCGGGCCGTGGCCCGGACGAGGCCCTGCCTGCGGGCGAGGCGCTCACCGGTGAGGAGCTGGCCGAGGCGATCGGTGAGGACACCTTCCGGGTGTCGGCGGAGGAGAGCGAGGAGGCCCGGCGGGAGCGCTTCGAGCGCGACGCCCTGGGCTACCTGGATCCGATGTACTCGGCGGCGTTGCGCATGACGCGCAACCCGGCGGACGCGGAGGACCTGCTCCAGGAGGCGTTCGCCAAGGCGTACGCGTCCTTCCACCAGTTCCGCGAGGGCACGAACCTCAAGGCCTGGCTGTACCGCATCCTCACCAACACGTTCATCAACTCGTACCGCAAGAAGCAGCGCGAGCCCCAGCGCACGGCGGCGGAGGAGATCGAGGACTGGCAGCTGGCCCGCGCCGAGTCGCACATGTCGACCGGTCTGCGCTCGGCCGAGACCCAGGCGCTCGACCACCTTCCCGACAGCGATGTGAAGGACGCGCTCCAGGCCATCCCGGAGGAATTCCGGATCGCCGTCTATCTCGCGGACGTAGAAGGCTTTGCGTACAAGGAGATCGCGGACATCATGGGTACTCCCATCGGTACGGTGATGTCCCGACTGCACCGCGGCCGCCGTCAGTTGCGCGGCATGCTGGAGGATTACGCCCGTGAGCGCGGGCTCGTCCCGGCCGGTAGCGGGGCAGGGCAGGAAGCGAAGGGCTCGGGCTCATGAGCTGCGGCGATCCGCACGAAACCGAGTGTGGCGAGGTCCTCGACCACCTCTATGAATTCCTCGACAACGAGATGCCCGAGGGCGACTGCGCCAAGCTGCGCGTGCACTTCGAGGAGTGCTCGCCCTGCTTGAAGCAGTACGGGCTGGAGCAGGCGATCAAGGCGTTGATCAAGCGCTCCTGCGGCTGCGACGACACGCCGGTCGACCTGCGCAGCAAGGTGCTGGCCAGGATCGACTCGATCCGGGCGGGGCAGCGCTCGGGCGAGCAGGTGGTGGTCGCCGTCGAGACCTCGGCCGAGATCCACGCCGAGTCCGCCCGGCCGGCGCCGAAGGCGGCCGGGGCCGCTCCGGCCGTCGAGTCCGCGGGCTCCGCCCGGGAGTCGGCCGCCCGCCCCGGCGCACCGGTCGAGGCCGGGGCCCCGGCGGAGTGAGCGGCCGGGCGCGGTAGCCCGGCGGGTCGGGCGCTTCGGGCCTGACGGTTCGGTGCTGACGGTTCGGGCAGGGAGTTCAGTGGCCCCGGGAGCATGCGCTCTCGGGGCCGCTCCCGTTCTGCGCGCATGCGCCCTCACTCGATCGAGTGAGTTGCCGGTGCGCCAACTGCGCCATCGCGCCATCATGCGTCCCTGCGCCCGGGCGGCGGCCTATCCTCCTGACGAACACTCACCGCCGGTCGCCCCGGCGGGTGGAGGTGGCACGGGGCCCGGAGCGCGGGGAGGTCGAGATCGCTACTGACAGGGGAGGCGCGACCCTGCCGCGGGGAGCGGCCTGCTACCTGGTGGCCGTCCCGGTGACGGCGCTGTGCTGCCTGCTGCCGTTGTTGCCCGACACGGCGGCCCCCGGGCTGCCGGGCTGGCTCGGCCACCCGGTGGACTGGCCCAAGGTCGGGCTGCTGGCCTTCCTGCACGGCTGCTGGGAGTCACTGGCCCAGGGCGTGCCGACCCCCTGCCTGTTCCTGGTGTGCCGACTGCTGCGCCGCCGGGCCCCCGCCGAACGCGTGCCCGCCCGGCCCGGGGTGAACGCCTTCTTCCCCGTGCTGTTCGCCGGGGTGCTGATGCTCCCGCCGGCCGCCGCCGCCCTGGTCGCCGTACCGGCCGCGCTGTTCGGCGGCCCGTCCGGGCCGGGCTGCCGCCGGCGCCAGCTGTTCAACGGCTCCCAACTCGCGCTGTGCGCCTTCGCCTCCTCGGTCGTCTTCCACCTGCCGCACGGCCCGCAGCTGCTGCTCGGCTCCCGCTTCCCGGCCGCGCTGCTGCCCGCCTTCGCCGCCGTCGCCGCGTTCTGCCTGGTCAACGGGGTGCTGGTGGGCGTGATGGTGATGCTCAGCGAGGGCTGCCGGGCCGGCATGGTGCTGCGCGGGGCCCGCTCGGTGTGCGGACTGCCGGTGCTGGTGCACGCGGCCGGCGGGCTGATGGTCGCGGTGCTCTGGCAGGGCCCGTACGGGGCGTTCGCCGCGCTGCTTGCGCTGCTGCCGCTGTCCATCTCGGCCTGGGTGTTCGCCCAGGGGCAGCGCGAGCGGGACGCCCACCAGGCCACCGTGCAGTCGCTGGTGCAGGCCGTGGAGATCAAGGACGCGTACACCCGCGGGCACAGTGAACGGGTCGGCCGGGCCTCGGTGCTGATCGCCACTCAGCTCGGCATGGAGGCCGAACGGCTGCGCACCCTGCGCTTCGCCGGGATCCTGCACGACGTCGGCAAGCTCGGGGTGGCCACCGAGCTGCTGCGCAGAAACGGTCCCCTCAGCGAGGACGAGCGCAGGGCCGTGGAGATCCACCCGGTGTACGGGTACGAGCTGGTGCGCGGGATCGACTTCCTCGGCGAGGCGCACGCCGGGATCCTGCACCACCACGAGCGGATGGACGGGCGCGGCTACCCGAGCGGGCTGGCCGGCGAGCGGATCCCCGAGTTCGCCCGGATCATCTCGGTCGCCGACGCCTTCGACTCGATGACCTCCACCCGCTCCTACCGGCGCGGTCGCCCGGTCGCCGAGGCGGTGGCCGAGCTGGAGCGCTGCTCGGGCAGCCAGTTCGACCCCGTGATGGTGCGGGCGCTGATCGACGCGCTGGACGGGCACGACTGGCAGCCGGTGGTGCACTCCGAGGACTGCGTGCGGGCCGTCCCGGACATCCCGCTCGGGGTGCCCGAGCCGGTGCGGGCCGCGCCGGGCCGGGCACCCGACCAGGGCGGGACCGCCCCCGTGGCCGGGCAGCCGTGAGGCGGCCCGGGTGCGGGGCCACCGGTTCCGCTCGTACGACTGCCGGGGCCGTCGGGGCTGTCGGGGCCGCAGGTGCGGCCGGTGCGGCGCGCGGGCGGACCACCCGGGTGATGCACGCGGCCGCCGCCGCGCTGCTGGCGGGCGCCCTCGGCGCGGTCGCGGTGCGCGGGGTGGCCGAGCCGGGGGTCGCGCTGGCGTTCACCGCGCTGATCGCGGTCGGCGAGTGCGTCCGGATCACCCTCCCGGGGGATCGCGAACAGGCGCCCATCGGCGCGGCCGGCGCGCTGGCGTACGCCCTGCTCGGGCCGCTGCGCGGGGTGCCGACCGCGCACGGGACGCTGCAGGTGGTCGCGGTGACCGGGATCGGCCTGCTGCTGGGCTGGCTGCCCGGCCTCGTCCTGCCGCACCACCCGGGCTGCCCGCACCGGCGCCGGCCCTGGGCCGACCCGGCCCGCCGAGACGGCGCCGCCCGCCGGCTGCTCGCGGTCGGCTTCGCGGCCGCCGTCTTCCAGCCGCTCTACACCGGCGGCCTGGTCGACCGCTTCTCGCCCGAGGGCCCCGCGTACGGGGTGTTCCTGACCGCCGTCGCCGCGCTGGCCGCGCTGTGCGACGCCACCCTGGCGGCGCTGCTGCGGTGCGACCGGGCCCGGCGCCTGCCGTCCGTCCGTCCGCCGTCCGTCCGCCGTCCGTCCGTCCGGCAGGAGCGGCGGAGGGCGTGCGGGAAGGCCGCGGGCCCGGAGGGCGGGCCGCGGTTCCCGGCGGCGCTGGAGGACGAGCTGCGCTCGCTGTTCGGGATCGGCTCGGCGATCGTCGCCACCGGGATGCTGGTCAGCCTCGCGGCCGGCGAGGTCGGGCTGTGGGCGCTGCCGCTGTTCTGCGCCCCGCTGCTGCTCGCCCAGGTGTCCTTCCGGCGGGCCGCGGCCGTGCGCGCCACCACCGGGCAGACCATCGCCAGCCTCGCCCGGGCCACCGAGGTGGCCGGCTACACCCCGCACGGGCACGCGCGTCGGGTCGCGGACACGGCGCGCGCGCTCGGTCGCGAGCTGGGTCTGGGCACCCGCGAGCTCGCCCTGCTGGAGTACGCGGCGCTGATGCACGACGTCGGCCAGCTGTCCCTGGTCGAACCGGTGCCGGACGGCGCCACCGCGCTGCTGCCCTTCGCCGAGCAGCAGCGCATCGCCCGCCTGGGCAGCGAGGTGATCCGCCGCACCGGGGTGCCCCGACAGGTCGCCGAGCAGGTCGCCCGGCTGGCCGACCCCTGCGCCAGGCCGGTCGGCGGCGAGCGGCCGGTGCCGCTCGCCGCCCGGATCATCCGGGTCGCCAACGCCCACGACGACCTGCTGACCGCAGCCCGCGGCCGGGGCGTCGGCGAGGCGGTCGGGCGGCTGGAGGCACTGGAAGTGCTGCGGCTGGGGCGTGGACGGGTCTACGACGCCCGGGTGGTGGACGCGCTGGCCCGGGTCGGCGGCCAGGCCCTGGGCTGACCCCAGGGGCCCCGGCGCTACGGGGGCCCCGGGCGCCGGCCTTCGGGGCGCCGGTCGTCAGGCCCCGCTTCTCGGGCACAGGCCCTCGGCAGGGGTTGAGGAGG
>NZ_JAFLNG010000461.1 GCF_017427025.1 Streptomyces sp. FH025 | reverse complement strand
CTCGGCCGGCTCCTCGGCAGCCGCCTCGATCACCACGTGCGCGTTGGTACCGCTGATGCCGAACGCCGACACGCCGGCACGGCGGGGACGCCCCGTCTCCGGCCACGGCCGGGCCTCGGTGAGCAGTGAGACATGGCCCGCCGACCAGTCGACGTGCGAGGTCGGCGCGTCCACGTGGAGGGTCCGCGGCAGTTGCCCGTGCCGCATCGCCATGACCATCTTGATCACACCCGCCACGCCGGCGGCGGCTTGCGTGTGCCCGATGTTCGACTTCACCGACCCCAGCCACAACGGCTCGTCCCGCCCCTGACCGTAGGTCGCCAGGAGTGCCTGAGCCTCGATGGGGTCGCCAAGGGTGGTCCCGGTGCCGTGGGCCTCCGCCGCGTCCACGTCCGCCGTCGACAGTCCGGCATTCGCCAACGCCTGCCGGATGACACGTTCCTGGGACGGACCGTTCGGCGCCGCAAGCCCGTTGGAGGCGCCGTCCTGGTTCACCGCCGAGCCCCGCACCACCGCCAGCACCCGGTGACCGTTACGGCGGGCGTCGGACAGGCGTTCCAGCAGCAGCAGGCCGGCGCCCTCACCCCACGCCGTACCGTCAGCCGCCTCGGCGAACGCCTTCACCCGCCCATCGGCCGCAAGCCCCCGCTGCCGCGAGAACTCCACGAACCCCGCCGGCGTCGCCATCACCGTCACACCACCGGCCAGGGCCAGTGAGCACTCCCCCGCCCGCAAGGCCTGCGCCGCCAGATGGATCGCCACCAGCGACGACGAACACGCCGTGTCCACCGACACCGCCGGACCCTCCAGCCCCAGCAGGTACGACACCCGCCCGGACGTGGCGCTGGTGGCTGTTCCGGTGGCGAGAAAACCTTCGAGGTCCGGCGGCGGCTGGTTGCCGTAGCCGGAGGACCACAGGCCGGTGAACACGGCCGTGCGGCTGCCGCCGAGTGTGGTCGGGTCGATACCGGCGTACTCGAAGGTCTCCCAGGCGGTTTCCAGCAGCACCCGCTGCTGCGGGTCCATCGCCAGTGCCTCGCGCGGCGAGATACCGAAGAACCCGGCGTCGAAGCCGGCGCCGTCGGCGAGGAAGCCGCCCGACCGGCTGTAGGTCGTGCCCGGCCGGTCCGGGTCAGGGTCGTAGACGACGTCCCATCCACGGTCCGGCGGGAATTCGGTGATCGCGTCGACACCGTCCGAGACAAGCCGCCACAGGTCGGCCGGGGACTCCACTCCGCCCGGGTAGCGGCAGCCCATGCCGATGATCGCGATCGGCTCGCGCGCGGCCTCCTCCATGTCGGAGAGGCGCTTGCTGAGCACTCCCAGGTCGGCCGTGGCGCGCTTGAGGTAAGTGCGGAGCTTCTCTTCGTCGGACATGACTACTCCTCAGCGTTTCGGGACTCGCCCGAGCGGATGACCTCGGTCCTGCGGTGTGCATCGTCCAGAAGGCTGAACAGTTCGTCGTCGCTGGCCTCGTCGACACCGGCCGCGGAGCCGGTGCGTTTGGCGGTCCAGGCCGCGAGGAGTGCTTCGAGGCGGGCCGCGACGGTCTCGTAGTCGGCGTCGGCGGCTGCCGCGTCCAGGGTGGACTTGAGCTGGTCGAGTTCGGCGAGCAGGGGGTCGGGTTGGGTGCCGTGCAGCCGTGTGTGCACGAAGGCGGCGAGTCGGGCCGGTGTCGGATGGTCGAAGACGAGCGTGGCGGGCAGGCGCAGGCCGGTGTCCGCGTCGAGCTGGTTGCGCAGTTCCACGGCGGTGAGCGAGTCGAACCCGATGTCGGTGAACGCCTGGTCGGGGTTGACCGCCTCCGGTGACGAGTGCCCCAGGACGAGGGCGACCTGGCCCACGACGAGTCGCAGCACGTCGGCCTGCGTCCACACGCGGTCGACGGCCTGCCTGCGCCGGGGCCGTACCAGCTCCCGCAGCAGGGCGGGCGGGTCGCCGGCGCGACGCAGCGTCGGCAGGTCGAACCTGACGGGGGCGAGGGCGGGAGTGCCCGCGGTCAGCGCGGCGTCGAACAGGGCCAGCGCGTCCGTCGTCGGCAGCGGCCGTACGCCGGCCCTGGCCAGGCGGTGCCGGTCGGTGGCGGTCAGACCTCCGGTCATGCCGCTGGCCTCCGCCCAGTAGCCCCAGGCGAGCGACACGGCCGGCTGTCCCTGGGCGTGCCGGTGTGCGGCGAGGCCGTCGAGGTACGCGTTCGCCGCCGCGTAGTTCGCCTGGCCCGCGCCGCCCAGCACACCGGCCGCCGACGAGAACAGCACGAACGCCTCCAGGTCCGAGGTCAGTTCGTGGAGGTGCCGCGCCGCGAGGGCCTTCGGCTCCCACACCCGCGCGAACTGCTGCGGGGTGAGGGATTCCACGACGGTGTCGGCCAGCGTGCCCGCGGTGTGGATCACCGAGGTGACCGGATGTTCGGCGAGCAGCCGCGCCACCGCCTCGCGGTCGGACACGTCGCACGCCACGATGTCGGCGGTCGTGCCCAGCGCGGCCAGGTCGGCGGTCAGCGCGGCCGCGCCGGGGGCGTCCGGGCCGCTCCGGCTGACCAGCAGCAGGTGCCGCACGCCGTGCCGTACGGCGAGGTGGCGGGCGATCGTGCCGCCCAGGGTGCCGGTGCCACCGGTGACGAGCACCGTGCCCTCGGGGCTGAGCGGCGAGGGCAGCGGTTCGGTCCGCGCCCGTTCGAGGCGGGGGACGTGAACGGCGCCGGCGCGGATCGCGAGCTGTGGTTCGTCGCCGGCCAGCCGGACCTCGTCGCCGTCGTCACCGTCGACCAGCACGAACCGGCCGGGGTGCTCGGTGGCGGCCGACCGGACCAGGCCCCAGACGGCGGCCGCCTGCGGGTCGACGTCCTCGCCCGGCCGAACCGGCACGGCGTTGCGCGTGGCGACCACCATGCGCGGGGTGTCCGTGGTGAGGAAGTCCTGGATCACCCGCAGGGTCTCGACGGGCGATGTGGCGTGGTGGACCGGGATGTCCGGTTCGGTGGTCGCCGCTTCCAGGACCGGCCACGCCACCTGGTACGGCACGTCCTGCGTGGTGGCCCCGGCCGGCCGACGCAGGGTCAACGAGGCGATCTCGGCGACCGGCGCGCCCGACTGGTCGGCGAGGCCGATCGCGCAGGTGTCCTGGCCGGTCACGGTCAGCCGGACCCTGGCGTGCTCGGCGCCGCGCCACCAGGAGATCCCGGCGAAGGAGAACGGCATCTTCGCCCGGTCGTCGGCGACGGTCACGGTCTGGATCGCGGCGTCGAGCAGCGCGGGGTGCAGGGCGAACCGGGTGTCGCCGGGGGGTACGGCCACCTCCGCATAGAGGGTGTCGCCGTCGCGCCAGGCCGCTCGCAGACCTTGGAAGGCCGGGCCGTAGACGAATCCGGCGTCGGCCAGGTTGTCGTAGAAGGCGTCGAGGTCGACGGCTTCGGCGTTCGGCGGCCACTGCCGTGCCCAGGGCTCCCGTGGTGCGACGGGTACGGCGCCCAGGGTCCCGGTGGCGTGCCGTACCCACTCGCCGTCCGCGCGCGAGTGGATCGAGACGCTGCGCCGGCCCGCCCGGTCGGGGCCGACGGTCACGGACACCTGCACGCCGTCCGCGACCACCAGCGGTGTCTCCAGCGTCAGGTCCTCGACCGCCGGGCAGCCGACGTGTTCGCCGGCCCGGAGCGCCAGGTCCACGAACGCCGCGGCGGGCAGCAGGGGCGAGCCCGAGATGACGTGCTCGGTGAGCCATGGCTGCGCGGCGGTGGCGAGTTGTCCCGTCAGCACCACGCCGTTGTCGTCGGGGAGTTCCATGGCGTCCCGCAGCAGCGGGTGGTCGATCCGGCCGTCACCGGTCGGCGCCGGGGTGGTGGGCTGGAGCCAGTAGTGCTGGTGCTGGAAGGCGTACGACGGCACGCGCACGCCCGACGTCCCCGCCGTCGTGGTCGTGATCGTGGGGGGCGTCCAGCGCACGGCGCCGTCCGCCCACAACCTCCCCAGCCCCGCGAACAAGCGCTCCGGAGAATCACCACCACGCCGCATCAACCCGGTCCCCACCAGCAGCGGATGCGGACCCACCTCCACCAACCCCGTAACACCCTGGCCCGACAGCCACTCCACTGCGTCGGCGAACCGCACCGGCTCCCGCACCTGCCGCACCCAGTACCCGGGCTCCCCCAGGTCCACCGGACGCCCGGCCACCGTCGAGACCACCGGGATCACCGGCTCAGCGAACGACAGACCCGCCGCCACCTCGCCCAGTTCCTCCAGCACCGGATCCATCCGCGCCGAATGGAACGCGTGACTGACCTCCAGCCGCTTCACCCGGCGCCCACGGCCCCGCCACACCTCAGCGACCGCCTCGACCGCGGCCTCGTCGCCCGACACCACCACCGCGTCCGGCGCGTTGACCGCCGCCACCTCGGCACCCGGCACCAGCGACCCCGTCACCTCCTCCAGCGACGCCTGGAGCGACACCATCGCCCCACCACCGGGCAGGCCCTGCATCAACCGGCCGCGTGCCCCCACCAGCGCACACGCGTCCTCCAGCCCCAGAACCCCCGCGACATGAGCCGCGGCCACCTCACCGACCGAATGCCCCACCACGAAGTCCGGCCGCACACCCAGCCACTCCACCAGCCGGAACAGCGCCACCTCCAGCGCGAACACCCCAGCCTGCGTGAACTCCGTCTCCCCCAGCACCCCTTCCTCGTCCTCGAACAGCACCTCCACCGGCAGGCCCAGCAACCCGCACACCTCGTCCAACACCCGGGCGAACACCGGGAACTCCCGGTACAAGCCCCGCCCCATCCCCGCCCACTGACCACCCTGACCGGAGAACACGAACGCCGACCTGCCCGAGTCGCGGGCCTCACCGGTCACCAGCCCGGGATGCGCCTCCCCGCGCAGCAGGGCCGCCAGTGCCTCCGGTCCCGTCACCATGGCCCGGTGGGCGAACCGGGTCCGCGCGGCGAGCGCGGCGGCGATTCCGTCCGCGTCGGGGGCCTCGGCCGCGTACGCCTGCAGCCTGCGGGCCTGGGCCCGGAGCGCCTGCTCGGACTTGGCCGACAGCAGCCACGGCACCGGCACGACGGCCGCAGAAGCCGGATCGTCGGCAGGGGACTCGGGCGATGTCTCCTCGGCCGGGTCCGGGGCCGGTGCCTCCAGGATCACGTGCGCGTTGGTACCGCTGATGCCGAACGCCGACACGCCGGCACGGCGGGGACGCCCCGTCTCCGGCCACGGCCGGGCCTCGGTGAGCAGCGAGACCTGGCCCGCCGACCAGTCGACGTGGGAGCTCGGCGCGTCGACATGCAGCGTCGGCGGCAGTTCACCGTGCCGCATCGCCATCACCATCTTGATCACACCCGCCACACCGGCCGCCGCCTGCGTGTGCCCGATGTTCGACTTCACCGACCCCAGCCACAACGGCTCCACCCGGTCCCCGCCGTAGGTCGCCAGCAGCGCCTGCGCCTCGATGGGATCGCCGAGAGTGGTGCCGGTGCCGTGGGCCTCCACCGCGTCCACCTCGGACGCCTCCAACCCGGCATTGGCGAGGGCCTGACGGATCACCCGCTCCTGCGACGGACCGTTCGGCGCGGTCAACCCATTGGACGCCCCGTCCTGGTTCACCGCCGAGCCCCGGACGACCGCCAGCACCCGGTGACCGTTACGGCGGGCGTCGGACAGCCGTTCCAGCAGCACCAGGCCGGCGCCCTCACCCCACGCCGTACCGTCAGCGGCCTCGGCGAACGCCTTCACCCGCCCATCGGCCGCAAGCCCCCGCTGGCGGGAGAAGTCGATGAAGGCGGCGGGTGTCGCCATGACCGTCACACCGCCGGCCAGGGCCAGTGAGCACTCCCCCGAGCGCAGCGCCTGCGCCGCCAGATGGATCGCCACCAGCGACGACGAGCACGCCGTGTCCACCGACACCGCCGGACCCTCCAACCCCAGCAGGTACGACACCCGCCCGGAGGTCACACTCGTCGCCGTGCCGGTGGCCACATAGCCGTCCGCGTCGCGCGAGATCTGGTCCACTCCGCCCGCGTAGCCGGATGCCCAGATGCCGGTGAAGACGCCCGTCTGGCTGCCCCGCAACGACGTCGGATCGATCCCCGCGTCCTCGAACGTCTCCCACACCGTCTCCAGCAGCACCCGCTGCTGCGGATCCATCGCCAACGCCTCACGCGGCGAGATCCCGAAGAACGCGGCATCAAAGCCACCCGCGTCCCCCAGAAAACCACCCGACCGCGTGTACGACGTCCCCGGACCACCGGCCGGATCGTA
>NZ_JAFLNG010000460.1 GCF_017427025.1 Streptomyces sp. FH025 | reverse complement strand
ACTCATCTGGGGTGGCCGCAGTGGGGCCATGCGATAGATGCCGATGATGTTCGAGGGGGCCACACATGCCGCTGTTCCGACGCCGCTCCGGGGGGGAGGGCGCGCAGGACCGGGCCGGTCGGCGCGGGTTCGGGTTCGGGTTCGGTAGACGGGCCGCCGAGGCGCCGGCGGCCGCTACCGGAGCGGCGCCGAGGCTCGATCCGGCCTTCGGCGACGAGACGGTCCGCCAGGCACTCGGGCAGGCCGGCGCCGGCGACTGGGCCGCGCTGCGCCCGGCGCTGGCCGCCGCCGCGAACGGCTCCGGCGGGGCGGACGGGGCGGACGGCGCCGAGCTGACCTGGCTCGTCGGGGCGATCTCCGACGTCCCCGGGGTCGAGCAGTGGACGGCCCGCGCCATCGCCGACGCCCCGGACGACGCGCTGCCGCTGCTGCTGTCCGGCGCCCGGCACGTCAACTGGGCCTGGGAGGCGCGCACCGGCGCCCGGGCCAAGCACGTCACCGAGGAGCAGTGGAAGCTCTTCCACGAGCGGCTGGAGGTCGCCGAGGAGCAGCTGCTGGAGGCCGCCGAGCGCGAGCCCGGCTGGCTGGCCCCCTGGTACTTCCTCCAGATCAGCGCCCGAGGCGCCTCGCTCGGCCCGGAGGTCGCCACCGCCCGCTTCGAGGCCGCCGTGCGCCGTACGCCCGGGCACCCGGGCTCGCACCGCCAGCGGTTGCAGCAGCTGTGCGCCAAGTGGGGCGGCTCGCACGACGAGATGCACGAGTTCGCCCGCTCCGCGATGCTCGCCGCCCCCGAGGGCAGCCCGCTCGGCGAGCTGGTCGTGCTCGCCCACCTGGAACGCTGGCTGGACCTCCCGGACGGCGAGGACCGCGCCTACCTGTCCAGCCCCACCGTGCTGGCCGAGCTGCAGGAGGCCGCCTTCCGGTCCGTCCTGCACCCGGACTTCGTGCCGGCCCGCGGCTGGCAGGCGAGCTTCAACACCTTCGCGATGGCCTTCTCCCTCGCCGACCAGCGCAAGACCGCGCGCCTGCTGTTCGACGCGCTGGACGGCTTCGTCACGGAGTCGCCCTGGCACTACCTGTCCGGCGACCCGGTCAAGGCCTTCCGCGCCCACCGCGACCGCTGCGCCGCGTACTGACGCGCCGAGCACACCCGCAGGCGCCGAGCGGCGCCCCTCGAACGTCACCCAACTTCCGCGATCGAAAGAGCCTCCGGTGTCCCCATCCGACAACCCGACGAGTGCGCACACCTTCCAGGTGGACCTGCGTGGCCTGGTGGACCTGCTCTCCCACCACCTCTACTCCAGCCCGCGGGTCTACCTGCGCGAGCTGCTGCAGAACGCGGTGGACGCGATCTCCGCCCGTCGCGCCCTCGACCCCGAGGCGCCGGCCACGATCACCGTCCGCGCCGATGACGAACTGTCCGTCACCGACACCGGCATCGGCCTGACCGAGAAGGACGTCCACACCTTCCTCGCCACCATCGGCCGCAGCTCCAAGCGCGACGCCGACGGCCGCCTGGACGGCGACGGGCTGGCCAAGGCCCGCGGCGACTTCATCGGCCAGTTCGGCATCGGCCTGCTCGCCTGCTTCGTGGTCGCCGACGAGATCACCGTGGTCACCCGCTCCGCCGCCACCCCGGACGCCCCGGTGATCGAGTGGCGCGGCAGCTCCGACGGCAGCTACACCATCCGCCCCCTGCCCGCCTCGGCCAAGCCCGAGCCGGGCACCACCGTCACTCTCGCCCCGCGCGCCGACGCCGCCGAGTGGACCCGCTCCGGTCGGGTGCTGGCGCTCGCCCGGGACTTCGGCAGCCTGCTGCGCCACGACGTCACCGTCATCGACGCGAACGGCACCGAGCACAAGGTCAACCGCACCCCGCCGTGGGCCGGTCGGCACGCCTCCCCGCTGGCCCGGCGCGACGCGCTCGCCGAGTACTGCCGCGCCACCTTCGACTTCACCCCGCTCGACACCATCGAGCTGGACCTCCCGCTGGTCGGCCTGCGCGGCGTCGCGTACGTGCTGCCGGACGCCGCCCCGCCCTCGCGCCGCAACGGCCACCGGGTGCACCTCAAGGGCATGCTGCTCTCCGACCAGGCCGACGAACTGCTGCCGGACTGGGCCTTCTTCGTCCGCTGCGTGGTGGACACCGACGGACTGCGCCCCACGGCCTCCCGCGAGGGCCTGTACGCCGACGAGACGCTGGCCGCCGTCCGCGACGCGCTCGGCGCCCGGATCCGCGACTGGCTGACCGGCCTGTCCGCGAGCGACCCGGCGCTGCTGCACCGCTTCCTCTCCGTCCACCACCTGGCCGTCAAGGAACTCGCCCGCTACGACGACGAGTTGCTGCGGATGATGCTGCCCTGGCTGCCGTTCGAGACCACCGACGGCAACGTCACCCTGGACGAGTTCGCCCGCAGCCACCCGGTGCTGCTGGTGACCCGTACGGTCGAGGAGTTCCGGCAGGTCGCCCCGATCGCCGGCGCGGCCGGTCTCGGCGTGGTCAACGGCGGCTACACCTATGACCGCGACCTGGTGCACCGGCTGCCCGAGATCCGCCCCGGTGTCTCCGTCGCCGACCTCGACCCGGGCACCGTCACCGCGCACCTGGACACCGTCGACCCGGCCGCCGAGCTGGCCGCCAACGCCTTCCTCGCGATCGCCCGCGAGGTGGTCGGCCGTTTCGACTGCGACGTGGCCCTGCGCAGCTTCCACCCGACCAACGCACCCGCCCTGCTGCTCGACAACCGGGAGGCCCGGCACGAGCGCACCCGCGCCCAACTCGCCGACGAGGCCGACGGGTTGTGGGCGGACATCCTGGGCTCGCTGCGGGCCGAGGTGCCCCGCGCCCAGCTGGTGCTCAACCACCTCAACCCGCTGGTGCGCCGCGCCGCCACCGTCACCAGCCGCGAGCTGGCCGTCACCGCCGTCGAGGCGCTGTACGGGCAGGCCGTACTGATGACCCGCCGCCCGCTCAAGGCCAGCGAGTCCGCGCTGCTCAACCGCTCGTTCATCAGCCTGCTCGACCACGCCATGCTCGGCCACGAGGCCCACGAGTCGGCCGGCCCCGACGAAGCGAAGGAGGCGTGATGCTGGACACCCCCGACGCGGTGATGGCCGCGCTGCGCGAGAACGACAGCCGCCCGTACGGCCGCACCCGCACCGTCACCGCCGAGGAACTCGTCGACGCCGCCGAGCAGTTCGAGGACACCGGGGTCCGCTCGATGGCCCTGCTCGAACTGATGGAGGCCTACGAGTACGACGGCGAGCGCAGCAAGAGCCCCGTGGTCTTCGCCCGGGTGCTCAAGCTCTGGGACAAGGACCCCGACGGCTTCGGCGAGTGGGCCCGGCACCAGGTGTTCTGGCGCTTCAAGTGGGTGGCCGGCGCGCTGCGGGACAACCCGGACGTGCCGCTGGCGGCCGTCGAGCGCTGGCTCACCGAGCTGCGCGACCGCTACCGCGCGGCCGGCTTCGGACTCCAGCCGTACTACGCCGAGCGCTACCACCTGGCCGCGTTCACCGGCACCGGCGTCCAGGACGCCTACGACCTGTGGGCGGCCCGCCCGCGCACCGAGATGAGCGACTGCCACGCCTGCGAGACCCGCGCCCGCGCCCGGCACTTCGCCGACGCCGGGGACGACGCCCGCGCGCTGACCGTCCTCGCCCCGGTGCTGGACGGCCGCAGCACCTGCGAGCAGGAGCCCTACCTCAGCCAGGCCACCGCCCTGCTGCCGCTGCTGCGCCAGGGCCGGCTGGACGAGGCCCGCTCGGGCCACCTGACCGGCTACCGCTACGCCCGCGGCAAGGCCGCGATGATGGGCGCCGTCGGCCTGCACATCGAGTTCTGCGCGCTGTCCGGCAACGAGCCGCGCGGCCTGGAGCTGCTGGCCGAGAACCGCGACCTGTTCACGGTGACCGGCGAGCCCGCCTCCCGGCTGGACTTCCTGGCCGGCGTCGAGGTGCTGATCGCCGGCCTGGCCGCGGTCGGCCACGGCGAGCTGGCGGTCAGCGGCCCGGCCGGTGCCTCCTGGACCGTCGACACCCTGCTCGCCCACCTGCGCACCGAGGCGGAGGCGCTGGCCGCCCGCTTCGACGCCCGCAACGGCACGGACGCGGTGAGCGCCGCGCGCCGCGCCCGGCTGGCCGTCGAGCCGCTGCTGGCCGAGCCGCTGGCGCTGGGCGTCCGGGCGGCGGTCGCGCTGGAGCTGTCCGCGGCCCAGGACGCGACCCAGGACGCGACCCAGGACGCGGCTCAGGGGGCGGCGTCGTCCGGTGCCGGGTCCGCCGTCGGGGCCGCCGCCCGGTCCGCCGGGGCCGCTTCGCGCCGTACCGTCGAGCCGGAGCCCGAGGACTTCACCGCCCTGGTGCTCCGGGCCCGCGAGCTGGAGCTCCTCGGGCACCCGGACGCCGACCGGCTCTGGAAGCGGATCGCCGAGCGGGCCGCCGCCGAGGACTTCGTCCACCCCGAGAACGCGGAGCTCGGCAGCGGCGAGCGGCTGCGCGCCGAACTCGCCGAGCAGCGCGCCCATGCGGCGCTGCGACGCGACGCGCACCTCGAAGGGCGAGCGGAACTGCTGGTCGCGGCGGAGCTGTTCGAGCAGGCCGGGCTGCCCGGTGAGGCGCTGATGGTGCGCACCCGTACGCTGATCGTCGAACTCGGCGACGTCGAGGGCGCGGTGGCCGACTGGGCGGAGCTGGACGCGGCGCTGGTCCGGGCCGAGGAACTGCGCGCGTCCGGCGACCTGACCGACGACGACTACCTGATCGTCCTCCAGACCCGCGCCTACGCCGCCCACCACGACCTGATCGAGGCGCTGCCCGAGCCCTCCGCGGAGGTCGCCGAGCGCTTCGAGGCGGCCGTCGGCGGCTACCGGCGGACCGCCGTCGAGCTCGGCTCCCAGCGCCGGGCCGCGACCAGCCGGCAGTACACCGCCGACGCCGCCGCCCGGCAGGGGCGCCTCGCCGAATCGGCGGCCGAACTGCGCGAGGTGCTGGCGCAGTTGGACGCGGCCGAACTGCCCTGGCACACGCCGCGGGTGCTCGGGCTGCTCGGCCAGGTGCTGCTGCAGAGCGGTGAACCCGGCCAGGCCGTCGAGGTGTTCCACCGGGCGCTGGCCGAGGCGGCGCGCTGGGGCGACGACTCCTACCCGTACGCGCCGACGTACATGATGCTGGGCCACTGCTGCATGCAGGTGGAGGACCTCGGCGGCGCGATCCGCGCGCTGTCGGAGGCCGCCGCGCGCTACGACCGGCAGGGCGCCTCGGCGGTCGAGGAGGCAGCCCGGGTGCGGCTGCAACTGGCCGACGTGCTGCGCGGCACCGGGCGGGCCGCCGACGCGGTGTCCGTCCTGGAGTCGGTGCTGGACGGGCCGACCGACGGGCTGGACGTGCGGATGCTCGCCCAGACCCGCCTCGACCTGGCCCGGGGCCTGGCCGAGCTGGAGGAGCACCGGGACGCCGCCGAGGAGTACCTGCGCCTCGCCGACCTGGTCGCCGGCTGGGAGGACCAGGAGACCCACACCATGGTCGCCTGCGAGGCCACCCTGGCCCTCGCCCAGGCCGGCCGCTGGGACGCCGCCGAGGCGGCCCTGGCTCGTGCCCGCGAGGCCCACGGCAAGGCTCCGCAGGTGGACCAACTGGCTTCCACCCTGCGGGAGTTGGCGCGGCTGACCATGTGGGCGCGGGAGGCCGAGGGGCTGGACGCGGCGCTGGCTCTGCTGGCCGAGGCGGACACCCTCGGCGAGGAAGCCGAGCGGCTCGGTCAGGAGTACAACGACTGGTACCTGCGCGGCGGTTCGCACTACGAGCGGGCGCGCTGCCTGGCCAGGGCCGACCGCTACGAGGAGGCGCTGGCCGAGGCCGAGCGGGCGATCGCGGTGTACGAGCGGGGCGGTGAGCAGGCCGAGGCGCCGCGGGCGGAGTCCATCCGGCAGGCCGCGCTGATCGAGGGCGGCGACCTCGGCCGGCGCCGGGCGGCGGTGGAGCGGCTCACCGCCGGGATCGCCCGCTGCGAGGCGGCCGGGCTGCCGGGCGCGGCGCAGGTGCTGGCGGAGCTGCGCGAGCGGTTCACGTCGAACTGACGGTTCCGCCGATGGAGAGGGGGCGGGCGTCCACGACGCCCGCCCCCTGACCTTCGGGTTCCGTCAGCAGGGGCCGTCGTCGCCCCAGACGCCCCACTGGCCGCTGGCGCTCGGCACCTCGTTCAGGGTCCACCACTTGGCGTGGTAGTTGTGCCCGTTGTACGAGACCTTGGCGCCCGCGTTGTACGTGGTGCTGGC